>JALSRO010000392.1 GCA_026984715.1 Chromatiales bacterium
GTAGATCGCCACCACCGGCTTGAGACCGTCACAGGCCATTCCGGCCGCCAGGGTGACGGCGTGCTGTTCGGCGATTCCCACGTCGAAGTAGCGTTCTGGAAAACGCTGCGAGAACTCCACCATTCCGGAACCCTCGCACATTGCCGGGGTGATTCCCACGAGGCGTTCATCCTGTTCGGCCATGTCGCAGATCCACTCTCCAAACAGGTGGGTGTAACTGGGAAAGCTCTTGTTGGGGTAGATCTCCCCGGTTTCCGGATCGAAGGCGGTTACTCCGTGGTAGCAGGTGGGATTTTTTTCCGCAGGTGGGAACCCCTTGCCCTTGCGGGTGACGACGTGCAGAAACTGAGGTTCGTCGCGGAGCCGAAGGTTTTTCAGTGTGGTGATCAGGGTGGACAGATCGTGACCGTCGATGGGGCCAATGTAGTTGAATCCCAGCTCTTCGAACAAGGTCCCGGGCACCACCATCCCTTTCATATGCTCCTCCGCCTTGCGTGCCAGCTCCCACATGGGCGGTACGATGCTGAGTACGTTCTTGCTGCCGTCACGCATGGTGGAGTAGAGCTTCCCGGAGAGTATCTTCGCCAGGTAGTTGTGCATGCCACCCACGTTGGGCGAGATGGACATCTCATTGTCGTTGAGAATCACCAGCAGATTGGATTTCAGATGCCCTGCGTGATTGAGCGCCTCGAACGCCATTCCACCGGTCATGGCGCCATCGCCGATGATCGCAGCCACCTGGCGGTTGCTGCCCTCCTGCCGGGCGGCGATGGCCATCCCCAGCGCTGCGCTGATTGAGGTACTCGAATGGCCGGTGCCGAAACTGTCGTAGGGGCTTTCGGCACGCTTGGGGAATCCGGACAGCCCCCCCCGCTGGCGCAGTGTGGACATCTTGTTACGCCGTCCGGTAAGTATCTTGTGGGGGTAGCTCTGGTGCCCTACGTCCCAGATCAGACGGTCTTCCGGGGTGTTGTAGACATAGTGGAGCGCGATGGTCAGCTCTACCGTACCCAGTCCGGCGGAGAGATGGCCACCCGTGACGGCAACGCTGTGGATGAGGAACTGGCGCAGCTCCCCCGCCAGCCTCGGCAGCTCGGACTGGGGAAGCTGTCTGAGCTGCTCCGGAGTGTCGATGGTCTCCAGCAAGGGGTAGGGGTTGTTGCCGCTCATTACGCGCGATTTACACCATTTTTGTGTCGGGGCGCCGGGAAGAAATCACCATCCCCAACGCATTCAAACGTCCAATGATCGGCTTTTGTGCGTGCTGTTGCAAGTAGTTTAGCCGGTCTGTGATTCAGCTGGTCCGTTCGATAATGTAGCTGGACAGCCGGCGCAGCAGGTCGGCCCGCTGGTCGAATCCCGACAGGCTGTCCAGGGACTGTTCATGCAGTTCCCTCGCTCTCTGTTTCGCCCCTTCCATACCGAGCAGTGCAGGATAGGTCGGCTTGTTGCGGGCTGCGTCGGCCCCTTGGGTCTTGCCCAGTGTGGTGGTATCTCCCTCGATGTCCAGGATGTCATCCTGGATCTGGTACGAGAGGCCGATGCATTTGGCATAGTGATCCAGCTGTTCCAGCTGCTCCGGGGTGGCGTCCGGCGCGCTCAATGCGCCCAACCTGACGCTTGCCCGAATCAGGGTCCCGGTCTTGTGGATATGCATATCCTCCAGCTCGGCGACGGTCAGCTGCTGCCCCTCCGAGGCGATGTCGATGGCCTGCCCCCCCGCCATTCCACGCGAGCCACTGGCGAGTGACAGTGTCTCCAGCATCTGCAGACGCCTTTCTGCATCGATGCGGATGCGATCACTGTGGGAGAGGA
>JALSRO010000393.1 GCA_026984715.1 Chromatiales bacterium
GCCGGGGCGGCCGCACGGCTATCTGGTGGGGGCGCTGCTGTTTACGGTATTTCTAGCCGAGAATGTCATGTACGCCTGGGCCGATGCCAACTCTTACACCCCCATAACCCGGCAGATCCGTTTTCTGCCGGCCTATCAGCCGCTCACCGCCAAGAGCTGGTTCATCGAGCATGGTTGGGTAGATCCGGACGCCAGGCCGGCGCTTGCGCGGATCGACAAATCCAGTGCCCTCGATTATCCCAAGGAGCAGCTGCAGTGCGAACATCCTGCCCGGCATCTGAACATCCTCTATATCGTCATCGACTCGTGGCGCTTCGATACCATGACGGAGGGGGTCACGCCGAACATCTACCGATTCGCGCAGCAGAGCCTGGTGTTCGAGGATCACTACAGCGGCGCCAACTCCACCCGCACCGGGATCTTCACACTGTTCTACGGCCTGCCCGGTACCTACTGGCACGCCATGCTGGCCGAGCAGCGTGGTGCGGTACTCATCGATCAGCTGCTGGCGCAGGGTTACCGGCTTGGAATCTATGCCAGTGCAAAACTGTTCAGCCCCGAGTTCGACCGCACTGTGTTCGCTGCTGTGAAGGATCTGCGGTTGCGTTCCGAGGGAGGTTCTCCGCAGGAGCGGGATCGCAATATCACCGATGAGTTCGGAGATTTCCTGGATGGGGCGACACAACCCTTCTTCGGCTTTCTGTTCTATGATTCGCCACACGGCTACGACTTCCCGCCCGGATACCCGCTCCCCTTTCAGCCCAGCTGGTCGGCGGTCAACTATGTGCTGCTCGACAACGATTTCGACCGCACGCCCTTCTTCAACCGCTACAAGAACTCGGTCAACTATGTCGACTCTCTCGTGGGCGAGGTGCTGCAGCGGCTGGAGGAGAAGGGGCTGCTGGAGAACACCGTCGTACTCATCACCGGTGATCACGGCCAGGAGTTCAACGACAACAAGCTCAACTACTGGGGGCACAACAGCAACTTCTCCCCCTGGCAGACCCGGGTGCCGCTGGTGATCCGCTGGCCCGGCAAACAGCAGCGCCATATTCACCACCAGACCAGCCATTTCGACATCACCCCCACCGTGATGCACGATCTGCTGGGTTGCAAGAACGATTTCCGCGACTACAGCAGCGGCAAGCATCTCATCGAAGGCGCCCCCCGGGAGTATCTGCTGTTGAGCAGCTACGGGCAGTTTGCGGTGATGGAGCCGGATCGGATCACCGTGGTGGACGAGTTCGGCCATGTGTCGATCCTCGGCAACGACTACCGCGAGATCGCCGGCGCGTTCCTGCGCGCCGACCGGATGCGCGCGGTGATGGAGGAGATGAGCCGCTTCTATGCGCGTTGAGTTCGGGGAGACTGGATAGTCGTGGTTCTTTCCTACTATATCATCCGATACCCATACGGTCTGGTATGGCGTATCAAGCATCTGCTGGGCAGAACAGAGGGGGTCGTTCTCTATTGCGCCAACACACTGGACTATCAGATCTTCGCGCCCGTGCAGAAGCATCTCAAGCCCCTGCCGGTGGTTGCCAGGAACAAGAAGGTTCAGCAGCAGTTGGCGGCAATGGGGGTAAAGGCTTCGCGGCTTCCCTGTTTCCCCGAAGGGGTGATCATGTGTCGTCAGGCGGCCTACCGTTTTCCGGCGCCCGGTATCAGGAAAATCGGCATGCGCCATGGTGCCTATCACTTCAAGCCGTTCGCCAACCCGGATAGCTACAATCAGCTGGATCTCTTCTTCATGACCAGTACTACCGAGGTAGAGCAGGCCCGGGCCGCCGGGATTCGCTGTGCGGTCGCTGTGGGATATCCCAAGCTCGATCCGGCCTTCGATGGCACCATCGGGCGGGAGCGGCTGCAGCACCTCCGCCGGGAGCTGTGTCTGGATCCGGAGAGAAAGAGTATTCTGTTTACAGCTACCTGGGACAGGTCGGGGCTCTCCGCCATTGCACAGTGGGTGGGGCGGCTTGCGCCGCTGGCTGAGCGTTACAATATTCTGGTTACTGCCCATCCGTGGACGGCGGAAAAGTATATCGATCGGATTCGGAGTACCGCCGGCGTACGATTCATCGATACCCCCGATATCGTTCCCTTCATTATGCTGGCCGATGTGTGCGTCGGGGATGCCAGTTCCATCCTGGCGGAGTGCTGTGCGCTGGACAAACCCATGGTGACATTCGCCACCCCTCCGGGGAAGCGCACCGTGCCCCACGTCCACGAGATGATCCGTGACTTCAGCCTCCAGATCGAAGAGGCGTCGCAACTGGATGCCGCCATTCGGCGATGCCTCGATGCGCCCGAGGAGAAACGGAAGCAGCGTGCCGCTGCCAACCGCATCATGTTCGACACACTGGATGGGCAAGCGGGCAGGCGTGCCGCCAGTGAGATTCTGAAACTGTTTCCCCAGCTGCGTAGAGGAGAGAGCTGATGCGCTCTCTCTTCTTCGTAACCAAACTGTACGGCTATGCCATTGCGCGGCCAGTGCAGGAGGCCATTCGGCGCCGTGGAGACGAAGCTGCCTGGTTCGTGCATGGTGTCAGTGGTGACTATCTGCGGCCCGAAGAGAGGCGTCTCGAAACGGTTGCACAGGTGATGGAGTATCGACCTGAAGTGGTATTCGCCTGCAGCAACTGGGTTCCCGATTTTTTTCCGGGCGCCAAGGTGCAGCTGTTTCACGGATTCAACGCGGAAAAGCGGGATGAGCATGTAGGTCATTTCCGCATTCGGGGCTGGTTCGATCTCTACTGTACCCAGGGGCCGAGTACCACCCCGCGGTTTCAGGAGCTGGCGCGGCAGCATGGCCATTTTCGCGCCATGGAGACGGGATGGAGCAAGGTGGATCCACTGTTCCGGCCCGGCGTATCCTCCAATCTGCGGGAACAGCTCGGCATCGAGCGACCCATCATCCTCTATACCTCCACCTTCAGTCGCCGCCTCACAGGAGCCCCGCACCTTCTGGAGACTATCGCCCGACTGGCACGGTTGGGGCGCTGGCACTGGCTGGTCAACCTGCACCCCAAGATGGATCCGCAGATCGTTGCGCAGTACCGGGCGCTGCAGGGAGAGAACCTGACCTTCATCGAATCCGACGACATTATCCCGCTACTGAAGGCAGCCGATGTGATGGTGTCCGACACATCGTCGGTGGTATTCGAATTCATGCTGCAGGACAAACCGGTGGTCACCTTCCGTCACCGCAATCCGGGAGAGCACATTCTGGATATTCAGGATCCCTGCGAACTGGAGCGCGCCATCGAAACCGCCCTCGACCGCCCAGCGAGACTGATGAGTGCGGTGCGCAACTATTCCGACTGGCTGCACCCCTACCGGGATGGAAACTCCAGCGAGCGCGTACTGGATGCGACCGGGAGTTTTCTCGCCGACGGCTATGGCAAACTGGCCAGGAAGCCGCTGAACCTGATGCGCAGGCTGGCAATCAGGCGCCGGCTCGGGTATTACGGCTTATGAGCATCTCCGCCCGTCATGCGCTGCTCACGCCGTAATGTCCAGAGCGCGGCATATTTGTTGAACGCCCCTTGGGCATAGGTGACTGCCACCAGAAACCCTACCGGGCCGTCCAGAAAGCCCAGGCGCAGAAAGTAGATCAGGACAAAGTTCCACACCGAGCGCAGCGCCGCTCCAGCCAACCCTCCGCCCCACTTGCCCGCCTCGAATCGTCTCTTTCCACCCAGCCAGGCGTATCTGGCGCTCTTCTGTAGCGCATGTTCATAGTTGCGATGGGTATAGTGCAGCAGGCGCCCCTCCAGCGTACCCTTCCTCCCCGGCGCCAGAATCACGTGCTCGTGTACCTGCGCATCGGAGAAGCGTGCTCCCTCCCGCTTGAACAGGCGCCGGGGGGCGCGGGCGCTGCGGCCGAAATCCAGCCGCTTGCCATAGACCACCACCGCCCATGGCAGCCGGTAGCCGGTGCACTCCGGTTGCTCGTCGAGGGCTGCGTCGATGTCGTGGCGCAGCTCCGGCGTCACCCGCTCGTCGGCATCGATGGAGAGCACCCAGTCGCAGCTCGCCTTCTCCAGCGCGCGCTGTTTCTGCGGACCGTAGCCCGGCCAGTCGGTCTCGAACACCTTGTCGGTGTAACGGCGCGCGATCTCCACGGTGTCGTCGCTCGAGCCGCTATCCAGCACGATGATCTCATCCGCCCAGCCGGCCACCGACTGCAGACACGGCTCGATGCGATCCGCTTCGTCCTGGGCGATGATGATCACCGACAGGCTCTGTTTGCGTTCGACCGGCTCTCTGCGGGCGGCACGTAGCTGAGTCTGGGTGGCTGCAAACAGTACCGCCAGATAGAAGGCGAAGAAGCTTACCGGCCGGGTTCGTTCCAGGATGGCTTCGGAGAGGCCGAAGGAGATAAACGCCGCGATCAGCAGCAGGCCCGCCAGAGCGGTATATTGGGCATCGGCGACGCTCCTCCGCCCGGCTATCCTGGCAAACAGCCGGGCAGGCAGCAGAAAGAGCAGCAAGAGGGCGATCAGGGCCACCGTCCCCCCGTTTGCCATGGCGGAGAGAAACTGATTGTGGGGGTGCCCCCAGTACGCGGCCGATGCGTTGCGCAGGCCGGCATCCACCAGCTGCTGCGCCTCCTCCTTATAGTGCCCCCACCCCACGCCCAGCAGCGGGTTGTCCCGAAAGATGTGCCAGGCCGCCTGCCACATCTCGAAGCGCGTTCCGATGGATGTTTCGCGGATCTCGTCGTCGATATCGCTGTAGAAGTAGCCCGAGATGTTGGTCGCGGTGCGGTCGATGGTGCCCTTGACCCCGGTGGCCGGGATCAGATAGCCAATCGCCAAAGCCGCACAGAGCAGGATGACCGCCATCCAGCGCTGCTGAGGTGTTATATGGGCACGGGAGAACCATAGAAAGATCAGTACCAGAAAGGGGATGGCAACCCATCCGCCGCGGGAGTGGGAGAGCAGGCTGGCCAGCAGGCCGCAGAGTGCAGCCATGACGGGCAGGACCATCTGCCAGCGGGAGCGGGAGGCGAACCAGCCCATCCCCGCCAGGGGCATCCACCCCATCGCCAGTGCCAGGTCGCCGAAGATGATGGGGTGGGTGACACCACTGGCGCGGAACCCTGTGGGTTGCCCCCACACCTCGAACAGTGCAGTCAGTATGGCGACCACTGCCCCGGCAACCAGTCCGTACCAGAGTGCAGCCAGATTGACCCCGACCCGGCGCAGGAACAGGTAGGCGGGGATTGCCAGCAGCAGATGGAGGAATTTGTTGAGTTTTTTCAGCCCGCCATCTTCGATTCCCCCAAGCAGTGTGGTGACCAGCGCTGCGAGAAAGAAGACGCTGACCGCGAAGTAGAACAGCTTCTCCTCTCGGCTGGCGGCTTCCCCCTTTCCGAACCGCCAGAGAGCCCAGAACCCGCCCAAGGCGAGCAATACCAGCCCGGTGCTGTCGGCCGGGAACAGCACCAGGATGAGCACCGGATAGAGAAAGATCACTGCCGCGGCGAAGCGGTGGGCGATACCTGATGTTGCCGGTGATATGGATATGTCGGTCACTTGAGATGGCGGTTTGTGCGTGGACGGGTCAGATCTGAAGAACCGGCCTCCAGAAACGGGATGTGCCGGAAAGCAGGCTCGTCAAACCCCGCAACGATATGTGTCGTATTCAGCCGTGGTGTCGCACAGAGTGCGTACTGCTTCCGGCGCCTGCTTGAATCCATGACTGCGATATATGTCGCTGTCGGGTTGATATGATAACGCTGCCGGGACACGCAGGCAAAGTGGAACTGGGCCCCAATGGGTGGAGAATCAGGTGTTGTTGGGTCGCCGGACCACCAGCTTCTGGCCTGGCATCAGTGGCGATCCCGCCTGAATGGCGTTCCACTTCGCCAGCTGGGCGATGGTTACGCGGTAGCGTCTGGCCAGTTTCCACAAGGTGTCGCCGTCGGCAACGGTGTGGGTGGTGAAGTTCACGGCCGGTTGCCGCTGGGCGGAGGTACCGACTGGAGCCGGGACTGCATCCGCGATATCGATCCGGAGCCTCTCTCCCGGATGTATCGTGGAGCTGCGCAGAGCGTTGTTTCGCATCAATGCCGCCACCGTGGTGTCGTATCTCCGGGCGATGGTCCCCAGGTTTTCACCTGCAGCAACGGTGTGATAGATCCAGCCGATTCGTTCGGCAGTGGAGAGCTGGGCGAGGCGCCACTTGAAACGGGCCGCACGATCGATCGGCAATACCAGGTCGTGCGGCCCCTCCCTTGGCGTCACCACCCCGGTAAAACCGGCGTTGAGCTGCCGGAACTCTTCGAGGGGAAGCTCCGCGAGGCGCGCCGCGACGGTCAGGTTGATCCGCTCGTCGAGATGCAGTCGTGTCAGATGGGGCTCATTGGGGATCGGTTTCAGGGTGATGCCATAGTAGTCCGGGTCCATCACCATGGCCGAGAGCGCCAACAGCTTGGGGATGTAGGAGCGGGTCTCCTCCGGCAGCAGTGGGCGGATAGACCAGAAATCTCCGCTCTTGCCTCTTCGTTGCGCCGCCCGCACGGCACGCTCCACCGTGGTGCCACCGGAGTTGTATGCGGCGATGGCCAGCAGCCAGTCGTGGTTGAGCCGTTCATACAGTTCCTGCAGGAAGTCCAGTGCGGCTCGGGTGGATGCATAGATGTCACGCCGTCCGTCATACCATGGGTTTTGTTTCAATCCATAGTGCTTGCCGGTGGAGGGGATGAATTGCCAGATCCCTGCCGCGCCGCTCCGGGAGTAGGCAAAGGGGTGGTAGCCGCTCTCCACCACCGGCAGCAGCGCGATCTCGCTGGGCATGCCGCGCTTCTCTACCTGTTCGAGTATGAAGTAGAGATAGGGGGCGGACTGCTCGACGACCCGATCCATGTGGTACTGGCGCTGCCGGTACCACCCCAGCTGTCCGGTCAAGGTATCGGGCAGATAGTCGGAGAGCTGGAACCCGGCGCGCATTCGCTCCCACAGATTCGCCGGCGCCTGTTTCACGACCGCTTTTCGAGCCGCTTGCGGAGGATTGTTCTTTGTCGCCTCGGCCGCCGGTCTGGTCGTAGATGCTGCAGGCAGCGGCAAGTGCAGCTCGACGTGGCGCGAGCGAGGCGGGCTCTGGGCGCAACCGACGAGGGTAAACAGTACCAGCAGGAGGATGATGGCTTTGGCCGGATACATGGGGCGCATGGTAAGTGAGCTGGCGTTGCGGGTCAATTTCGTTCAACTGTTAAGAATGTAGTTATATATCGGCCAAAAAGGGGGTGAGGAGTAGCCCGGCTGGTGAAGGGCTCCCTGCATCGTGGCTGCGCAGGGTGGGCGCGTCATCCTGGTTGCTGCCGATCCAGAGAGTCTTTCCAGTGGCGCAGGACCACGAACACCTCCTCGGCGGAGTCGAGGCGGCAACCGGCGAAGCGGCTGGCTGCGTCGATTACGTCAGGTTCTCTGCAACGCAGGAATGGATTGGTGCGTTGCTCTTCGGCAAGAGTCGAGGGAACCGTGGGGCCCCCCTTTGCGCGCAGCCGAACAGCTCTCTCCCGGCGCTGGGTAATGGCGTGGTTGTGTGGCTCCACCGTTGCGGCGAAACCGAGGTTCTGCACCGTGTACTCGTGGGCGCAGTAGATTAGAGTGCTTGCAGGCAGTGCTGCAATCTTTCGGAGTGAGTGAAACAGCTGCTGTGCCGTACCATCGAAGATTCCCCCGCAACCGGCGCCAAACAGCGTATCGCCACAGAAGAGAGAGCCATGGCCGTAGTATCCGATATGGCCCGCGGTATGGCCCGGGATATCCAGCACCTGGAAGCAGATCCCGACAGCCGCCAGTTCGACCCGGTCACCCTCCCGAAGGGGGTGGGTCAGCAGGGGGATGGACTCCCCGGCGGGACCGTAGACAGGAGTAGCGTAACGTTCCACCAGCTCGGCCACCCCCTCCACGTGATCATAGTGGTGATGGGTGATCAGAATGGCAGCAGGCACAAGGCTCTCGGAACGAACGGCTCTGTGTATCGGAAGCGCTTCACCGGGGTCTACGACAACCACTCCCGCTTCACCGTGCTGCCGGATCAGCCATATGTAGTTATCCTTCCGGGCGGGTAATGCGGTTATTTCCGGCATGAGCGGTTATAGTATCCTTTTCTTTTGCCAAGGGGTGGCGGTTGCCGCGGCAGAGAGTTGGGCGGCATCCCTGCATTATATGAACAACGGTCAGGATTACGAAACAGCGGCTGCACAGTGGCGCCGGCTTCAGGCATGGTTTCAGCTTTCTGCTGGCCGTCGTCTGCTGGAGCAGGAGCGGGCCGAGCTGAATGGGGTGCTGGCGGATCTGTTCGGCTACCATCTGCTGCAGCTGGGGATCCCCGGAGAGATCGACCTGCTCTCGGCGAGCCGGATCCGTCACAGTGTGATCATGTCGCTGGAACCCGGCTTTGCCGCGCACGCCGGGGGTGGCGAAATGATCCGCGGCCGGCCCGATGCACTGCCGTTCGCCGCCGAGAGCCTGGATGTGGTGGTC
>JALSRO010000394.1 GCA_026984715.1 Chromatiales bacterium
CGTTATAGTCGATACAATTACTGAATAACCAGTTTGAATTTGCTATCGTACAATGCTCTATTCCGCAAGCCAAAGCAATGCCTGCAACTGTGCCACCCGGCGCGAGGGCTTGCCGGTGCCTGCTTTTCTGCCTCTCCTGCGACTGCTACTGCCTTCGGGCAGTCACTGAATATCCCCATCAAGGGCCATCGGGCCCACCCCCGAATCTTCCATACCCGACTTTCCGGGTAGGGCTTTCTCATTTTCTCCGGCATCTGTAATATGGTGCCGAAAAGCGGAGCAGAACCGATGAACAGAGACCGTTTGATCATATTCGACACCACCTTGCGCGACGGCGAGCAGAGTCCCGGCGCCTCCATGACCCGTGACGAAAAGGTGCGCATCGCCAGGGCGCTGGAGCGGATGCGGGTGGATGTGATCGAGGCGGGGTTCCCCGCCGCCAGCGTGGGTGATTTCGAGTCGGTGCGGGCGGTGGCGCAGGCGGTGCGGGAGAGTACCGTCTGCGGCCTGGCGCGCGCCCTGGATGCCGATATCGAACGCACCGGAGAGGCGCTCAAGGGTGCCGGACGGACGCGCATTCACACCTTCATCGCCACCTCGCCCATCCACATGGAGAAAAAGCTGCGCATGACGCCGGATCAGGTGGTGGAGCGGGCGGTGCAGGCGGTGAAGCTGGCGCGGCAGTTCACCGATGACGTGGAGTTCTCGCCGGAGGATGCCGGCCGCTCCGAGGTGGATTTTCTCTGCCGGGTGCTGGAGGCGGTGATCGATGCCGGCGCGGGAACGGTCAACATCCCCGATACGGTGGGCTACAATGTCCCCGAGCAGTTCGGCGGCTTGATCCGGATGCTGCGCGAGCGGGTGCCCAATGCCGACAAGGCGGTGTTTTCGGTGCACTGCCACAACGATCTGGGTCTGGCGGTGGCCAACTCGCTGGCGGCGGTGGCCAACGGCGCCCGTCAGGTGGAGTGCACCATCAACGGCCTGGGTGAGCGGGCCGGAAACGCGGCGCTGGAGGAGGTGGTGATGACGGTGCGCACCCGCCAGGATGTGTTCCCCTGCACGGTCGGCATCGACACCACCCAGATTGTCCCTACCTCCCGGCTGGTCTCCAGTATCACCGGGTTTGCCATCCAGCCCAACAAGGCCATCGTGGGGGCCAACGCCTTTGCCCATGAGTCCGGTATCCACCAGGACGGGGTGCTGAAGAGCCGCGAGACCTACGAAATCATGCGCGCCCAGGATGTGGGCTGGTCCGCCAACCGGATGGTGCTGGGCAAGCACTCCGGCCGCAACGCCTTCCGCAGCCGGTTGCAGGAGCTGGGGATCGAGTTCGCCTCAGAGGAGGAGCTCAACGAGGCCTTCGCTCGCTTCAAGGCGCTGGCGGACAAGAAGCACGAGATCTTCGACGAGGATCTGCAGGCGCTGGTCACCGAGGCCAGCACCGAGGCGGAGAACGAGCGGGTCAAGCTGGTCGCCCTGAAGGTCTGCTCCGAAACCGGCGAGACGCCGGATGCCCGGGTCACCCTGACGGTGGATGGCGTCGAGCAGCAGGGCAGGGCGCAGGGGGGCGGCGTGGTGGATGCCAGCTTCAAGGCGATCGAGAACATCATCGGCAGCGGAACCGAGCTGCAGCTATACTCGGTGAACAACATCACCAGTGGCACCGATGCCCAGGGCGAGGTCACCGTGCGGCTGGAGAAGGGCGGGCGGATCGTCAACGGCCAGGGGGCGGATACCGATATCGTGATCGCCTCGGCCAAGGCCTATGTCAACGCGCTCAACAAGATCCTGGCACCGCAGGATC
>JALSRO010000395.1 GCA_026984715.1 Chromatiales bacterium
CGGCGATCTGCAGATCTGGATTCTGATGTTTGGTCAGCGGCCGCTTTCGCAGCGCCAGGGAGATAGCAGCAATAATGGCCACGAGCAGGATAACGGCAGCTATCTCGAAGGGATAGACATAAACGGTGTAGAGCACCCTGCCCAACTCTCTGGTGTTGCTATAATCAGCGGCATGCCCTGCCGGCTCGGCAAACTTCTCCAGGCCAAAATTGCCCGGCCCGACCACGTAGGCCATCATACCGATTACAAGTAGCGCCACAATTATCCCTACCGGGAGCAGTCTGACGAACCCTTCCCGTAACCGCGCCAGATTGATATCGAGCATCATCACCACGAATAGAAACAGCACCATCACTGCACCCACATAGACCAGCACCAGCGTGATGGCCAGAAACTCAGCCTCCAGCAGCATCCACAACGCCGCGCCGGAAAAGAAGGTCAGCACCAGCGACAATGCCGCATGCACCGGATTGCGCAGAGTGATCACCATCATGGCTGAACCCAGCATCGCCGCTGCAAACACATAGAAGATGAACTGCTCGAAACTCATCTGAATATCAATACCCGTTCGTTAACGATAAGGTGCATCTTGTGCACGATCTGCGGCAATCTGCGCCTCATGCCGATCACCCACCGCCAGCAACTCTTCCTTGCTCTTGATCAGATCGGCACGTTTCTCTCCAAAATATTCGAACACCCGGGTCTCTACGATGGCGTCCACCGGGCAGGACTCTTCACAAAAACCACAAAAGATACATTTTGTCAGATCGATCTCATACCGCGAGGTGCGCCGGCTACCATCCTCCCTTGGTTCGGCCTCGATGGTAATGGCCATCGCCGGGCAGATCGCCTCGCACAGCTTGCAGGCGATACAACGCTCCTCTCCATTGGGATAGCGGCGCTGGGCGTGAAGGCCACGAAAGCGGGGAGACTGAGGGGTCTTCTCCTCCGGATAGATAACAGTAATCTTTCTGTCCAGAAGATAACGCCCGGTCAACCGTAGCCCCCGCAACAGCTCCAGCAAAAACAGACTCTTGAAAAAGCGGCCTAAAGCATTCATCTCGATTCCCCTGTCCCCGCCTATATCCGATCGAACCAGGGCCCAACCCCGGCCACCACAGCCACACCCACCACCAGTAGCCAGGCGATGGTAACCGGAATCAAAATCTTCCACCCAAGGCGCATCAGCTGATCGTAGCGATAGCGCGGAAAGGTGGCACGCACCCAGAGAAACAGCAGCAGGAAAAAGGATGTTTTCAACAACAGCCAGACAATCCCCGGAATCCACCCGAAAATGGACTCCAGCACCGGGATCCCCTGAAATGGTGAGAGCCAGCCACCGAGAAACATGATCGAAGTCAGCATGGAGATCAGGATCATGTTGGCGTACTCCGCGAGGAAAAATACACCGAAACTCATCCCGGAATACTCCACATGAAAACCGGCCACGATCTCCGATTCGCCCTCTGCCAGATCGAAAGGAGCACGATTTGTCTCCGCCAGACCGGAGATGAAATAGACCACGAACAGCGGCAACAGCGGAATCCAGAACCAATGCACCACGCTGCCCTGCTGGGCCAGGACGATCTCTCTCAGGTTCAGGCTGCCGGCGGCAAGCAGCACCCCGACCAGCGCAAACCCCATTGCTATCTCGTAGGAAACCACCTGGGCAGCGGAACGAAGAGCCCCGAGAAATGCGTATTTGGAGTTGGAGGCCCACCCGGCGATGATGATTCCATAGACACTGAGTGAGGTGACCGCCAGCACATACAACAATCCAGCATTGATGTTGGTGATATAGAGC
>JALSRO010000396.1 GCA_026984715.1 Chromatiales bacterium
CTTCCTGCCCCCGCTCGATCATCTCGCGGGCATGAGACAGGGTCTGCGGAGTGATTTCAACGCCGCCCACCATCCGCGCCAGCTCCTGAACACGCTGTTCACTGTCCAGCGGTTGAATCAGGGTGTGTGTCTGCTTGTTGCTGCTCTTTTTGCTCACCTGCAGGTGATGGTGGGCCAGGGCGGCTACCTGGGGCTGGTGGGTGACGCAGATGACCTGGCAGTAGCTTCCCAGCTGGCGTAGCTGGCGCCCCACAATCTCTGCCACGCCACCGCCGATCCCCACATCCACCTCATCGAAAATCAGGGTTGGAATGCTGGCGTTTTGTGCCGTTATCACCTGAATGGCCAGGCTGATGCGGGCCAGTTCGCCACCGGAGGCTACCTTTGACAGCAGCTTCAGCGGTTGTCCCGGGTTGGCGCTGACCCAGAACTCAATCCGCTCCCGGCCCAACGGGGATAGTTCGTTCGACTCCTGTGGAATCAGGCGAACCTCGAAACGTCCTCCCTCCATTCCCAGCAGCTGCATGTTGTCGGTAACCGCCTTGCCGAGTTTTTTGGCTGCCTTGCGACGGCTGCTGCTGAGTTTCCCGGCCAGTGCACTGTATTCCCCAACGGCGGTATCAATGGCGCTCTGCAGCTCGGTCAGGCGGATATCCATCTGTTCAAGCTCTTCCATCTGTTGCTGCAAGCCGGGCAGCAGGCCGGCAAGCTGCTCGGCCTCCACATGGTGTTTGCGGGCCAGTTCGTAGATGGTGGCCAGGCGCTCCTCCACCCAGCTCAGACGCTGCGGGTTCAACTCGATGTCGGCCAGATAGTGGCGCAGTTCGCTGGCCGCCTCTTCCACCTGGATGACGGCGTTGGAGAGCAGTTCGGCCACCCCCTGCAGCCGGTTGTCGACGCTTTGCAGCGACTCCACGCGCTGGCTGGCCTGACCCAGCAGGGAGGAAGCGGAGAGCTCCTCGTTTTCGTAGAGGATGTCCAGCGCCTGCTGACACTCCTCCAGCAGCTGGTTGGCATTGGCCAGCCGTTGATGCTCCTGCTCCAGTTCGGCCAGTTCCCCGGCGGTCAGTCCCAGCGCCTCCAGCTCCTGCACCTGGTAGCTGAGCAGCCCCAGCCGGGAGTCCCGATCCCGGTTTGCCTGCTGCAGCTGTTCCAGCTTGTCCCGGAGTGTTCGCCAGTTGTGGTGCAGGGCGGCCAGCCCGGTCAAAAGCTTGTCGTGTCCGGCGTACTCATCCAGCAGCTGGCGCTGCATGTCGCGGCGCAGCAGTGATTGATGCTCATGCTGGCCGTGGATGTCCACCAGCATCTCTCCCAATTCCCGCAGCAGTTGCAGCGGGGCTGTGCGGCCGTTGATATAGCCGCGCGAACGGCCGTCGGCCGAGATGATACGGCGGATCTGGCAGGCGGTCTCGTCATCCAGATCATGTGCCTCCAGCCACTCCCATACTTCGGGGCGATCAGCCAGTTCAAACTCGATGGTGATCTCGGCGCGGCTGGCGCCATGACGAATCAGTCCGGTATCGGCACGATTTCCCAGCGCAAGGCCCAGGGCGTCCAGCAGAATGGATTTTCCTGCGCCGGTCTCTCCGGTGAGCACAGTCATTCCCGGCTTCAGCTCCAGTTCAATCTGTTCGACCAGGGCAAAATTGCGGATTTGGAGGTGGGTCAGCATGGTTGCATTGCTATGCCAGGCGTCTGCCCCAGTGCAGCTTGGCGCGCAGAAGCTCGAAGTGGTCGTGGCCGGCCGGATGAATCAGGCGCACCGGTTGTGGAGCGGTTTTGATCACAACCTGATCACCTGCGGTCAGACCCAGGTTGACCTGTCCGTCGCAGGTCACCTGGGCGTAGGGCTGGCTGTGTTCCGCCACGGTGACCTCGATCACGCTGCTGCTGTGCACGACGATAGGCCGGTTGCTCATGGTATGGGGGCAGATGGGAACCAGCACCAGCGCCTCCAGACTGGGGTAGAGAATGGGGCCGCCACCGGACAATGCGTAGGCGGTGGAGCCGGTAGGGGTGGAGACAATCAGTCCGTCGGCCCGAATGGTGTTGACGTAGACACCGTTGATGGAGGTCTCCATCTCGATCATTCGCGCAATGTCCCACTTGTGGATCACCACATCGTTGAACGCATAGCTCTCGTTGATCGCTTCGCCATCGTGCATGATGGCGGCATGCAACAGACAGCGCCTCTCTTCCTGGTAGTTACCGGCAAGGATGGCCTCCAGGCACTGCACCATGCAGTCGGGGGAGATGTCGGCGAGAAAACCCAGGTGCCCCAGATTGATGCCCAGCAACGGTACATCGTACTGCGCCATGGAACGGACTGCGTTCAGGAGGGTGCCATCGCCACCGACCACGATCAGCAGGTCGGCTCTCCTGCCCAACTCCTCACGGCTTGCGATCTCCAGCCCGAGGCCGGAAACCACCTCGGCAGTAGCCTCGTCCAGCAGAACCGTTCCGCTCCTCTCGCCTAGATAGTCACCCAGCCGCCGCAATGTGTTCTCCACGCAGGAGTCGCTGTATTTTCCGATCAGGCCGATGATTGAAAAGCTGTTTTGCTGCATAGGGTTCTCCCGTCAGGGAAACAACGTTAGCATGATGTGCCGTCCGCGCCAACTTGACCCGGGGGGGATGAATTGATAACTTCTGTTAGCACTCGCAAGCGCTGAGTGCTAGTGTGTCATGCAGATCGATCTGGAGAGCGTTGCGAGGGGCGGCGGCAGAGAGGCCCACCGGGAGCATCGCTGTCGTCTGCTGCAGAGCATTACTATCCCTATTTTTCTCGACGAGGCTGAACAGCGGTGGCAAAAGAGAGTGCCGGTACTGCCATTAGCGCACGTGCGCAACTGTTATTCAAGACCCTGGTGGAGCGCCATATCCATGATGGCCAGCCGGTGGGTTCCGCCGCGCTGGTAGAGGCCTCCGGTCTGGGCGTCAGCCCGGCAACGGTGCGCAATATCATGGCGGATCTGGAGGAGCTGGGGCTGGTGATGTCGCCGCACACATCGGCCGGACGGGTTCCGACCGCCCGGGGATACCGTTTCTTCGTCGATACCCTGCTGAGTGTGGAGCCACTCAACGAACAGCAGGTCCACAGGTTAATGGATGAGTTGGTGCCCCACGACGATCTTTCGGGACTGCTCCATAGTGCCTCGACCCTGCTCTCTTCCGTCACCCGGCTGGCGGGAATGGTGATGTTGCCGCGCCGGGAGTACTCCACCTTTCGTCATATCGAGTTTCTGCCTTTGTCGGACAACCGGGTACTGGTGATTTGGGTGGTGAACGAGCGTGAGGTGCAGAACCGGATCATCCATACCGATCGCGCTTGGTCGTCCGACGAACTGCAGCGGGCGGCAAACTACCTCAACGCAGAGTTTGCCGGGCAGGAGCTGCAAGCAATCCGCTCTGCGTTGCTGGAAGAGCTGCGTACCGCCCGGGATTCGGTCAACAGTTATATGGTGACGGCGGTGGAGATGGCCGAGCGCGCCTTCACCCCGCCGGATCGACCGGACGACTATGTGCTGGACGGTCAGTCCAATCTGATGGAGTATGCCGAAATGGCGGATATGGAGCGTCTTCAGCGGCTCTTCGATGCCTTTGAGCTGGAGCAGGCCGCCTCCGCCCAAGGGGTACAGATTTTCATTGGAGAGGAGTCCGGTTACCAGGTGTTCGACGGTTGCAGCTTCGTCACCGCCCCGTATTCCGTGGAGGGTGGGACCACTGCCGGCGTACTCGGAGTGATCGGCCCCACCCGTCTCGACTACGAACGGGTGATCCCCATTGTGGATGTGACCGCCAAATTGCTGGGCGCGGCCTTGAATAACAGTAGATAGTCCCCATCATACTGGTGCCGAAAACAATTTCATCTGGATGGAGAACACAATGTCAGAAACAGAGAAACAGCCTCCCCCTGAGAACGAAGAGGTGGAAGCCGAGGAGGTTACAGCAGAGTCCGCCGAAGAGAGCGAACCGGAGCCGAGCCCGGAAGAGCTGCATCTGTTGCTGGAGGATGCCCGCAACAAGGTGGATGAACACTGGAACCAGGTGTTGCGCCTTCAGGCGGAGCTGGAGAATCTGCGCAAACGCAGCCAGCGCGAATTGGAGAGCGCCCACAAATACGCGCTGGAGCGGTTCGTCCAGGAGCTGTTGCCGGTGAAGGACAGTCTGGAGATGGGGCTGGCTGCAGCGCGGGAGGTCGGTGGCGAGGAGGCTGCCGGGAAACTGGAGGAGGGAACCGAGCTCACCCTGAAGATGTTGCAGACGGTGCTGGAGAAGTTCGGTGTCAAGGAGATCGATCCTCAGGGAGAACCATTCGACCCTGAGCTGCACCAGGCGATGTCAGCCGTTCCTTCCGAGGATGCCGACCCCAATACCGTGCTGAACGTGATGCAGAAAGGTTATCTGCTCAACGACCGCCTGATTCGGCCGGCGCTGGTCGTGGTGTCGAAATAAGGCCGATGTGGCCGGGAAGCAGGTTGAAATCGGCCGCAACACCCCAACATTTACAATTAGTCGAAATTTATTAACTGGAGAAGACAAACATGGGCAAGATCATTGGTATCGACTTGGGTACTACCAACTCCTGCGTAGCCGTAATGGAGGGTGGCAAGCCGCGGGTGATTGAAAACAGTGAGGGTGATCGGACCACGCCATCCATCGTCGCCTATACCGATGATGGCGATGTACTGGTGGGACAGCCGGCGAAGCGTCAGGCCGTAACCAACCCCAATAACACACTGTTTGCCATCAAGCGACTGATCGGGCGCAAGTTCGATGATGAAGAGGTGCAAAAGGACATCGAGCTGGTGCCCTACAAGATTATCAAGGCGGACAACGGTGACGCATGGGTTGAAGTGAACGGCAAGAAGATGGCACCGCCGGAGATCTCCGCCCGGGTACTGATGAAGATGAAGAAGACCGCCGAGGACTATCTGGGTGAAGAGGTGAAGGAGGCGGTAATCACCGTTCCGGCCTATTTCAACGACTCCCAGCGTCAGGCCACCAAGGATGCCGGCAGGATCGCCGGGCTGGAGGTGAAGCGCATCATCAACGAGCCCACCGCCGCGGCACTGGCCTACGGCATGGACAAGAAGCGCGGTGATGCCAAGATTGCAGTCTACGATCTGGGTGGCGGCACCTTTGACATCTCTATCATCGAACTGGCCGAGATCGATGGCGAGCACCAGATTGAGGTGCTCTCCACCAATGGCGATACCTTTCTCGGCGGCGAGGATTTCGACAAGCGTCTCATCGACTACCTGGCCGACGAGTTTCAGAAGGAGCAGGGGATCGACCTGCGCGGTGACCCACTCGCCATGCAGCGCCTCAAGGAGGGTGCCGAGAAGGCCAAGATCGAGCTCTCCTCCAGCCAGCAGACCGATATCAATCTGCCCTACGTTACCGCAGATGCCTCCGGTCCCAAGCACCTGAACATCAAGATGACCCGCGCCAAGCTGGAGTCGCTGGTCGGCGATCTGATCGAACGTACCATCGGGCCATGCAAGGCTGCTCTCAAGGATGCCGGGCTGAAGGCATCCGACATCGACGATGTCATCCTGGTTGGTGGTCAGACCCGCATGCCCAAGGTGCAGGAGGCGGTCAAGGATTTCTTCGGCAAGGAGCCGCGCAAGGATGTCAACCCGGACGAGGCGGTGGCCATGGGAGCTGCCATCCAGGGTGGCGTGCTGGGTGGCGAGGTGAAGGATGTGCTGCTGCTGGACGTTACTCCCCTCTCTCTCGGCATCGAGACCATGGGCGGGGTGATGACCAAGCTGATCGATAAGAACACTACCATTCCCACCAAGGCGACCCAGATCTTCTCCACCGCCGACGACAATCAGACCGCGGTGACCGTCCATGTCCTGCAGGGCGAGCGTGAGATGGCCTCCGGCAACAAGTCGCTGGGGCGCTTCGATCTCACCGACATCCCGCCGGCACCGCGCGGCATGCCGCAGATCGAGGTCACCTTCGACATCGACGCCAACGGCATCCTGAACGTGTCAGCCAAGGACAAGGCGACCGGCAAGGAGCAGTCCATCGTCATCAAGGCCTCCAGCGGTTTGAGCGAGGAAGAGATCGAGAAGATGATCAAGGATGGTGAGGCGCATGCCGAGGAGGACCGCAAGTTCCACGAGCTGGTCAACGCCCGTAATCAGGCTGATGCAATGATTCATGCCACCCGTAAATCCATGGAGGAGCTGGGTGACAAGCTGGAGGCCGAGGAGAAGAGCAATATCGAGGCGGCCATCAAGGAGCTCGAGGAGGCCATAAAGGGTGATGACAAGGCCGATATCGAGGCGAAAACGCAGAAATTGACGGAGGCATCCGGTAAAATGGCGGAACGCCTCTATGCCCAGCAGCAGCCTGAAGGGGCTGCGCAAGCCGGTGGCGGCACCGAGGGCAGCACCGAAACCGCCAAGGATGAAGACGTAGTGGATGCGGAGTTCGAGGAGATCAAGGACGATAAAAAATAATGCCCTGACAGGGTAGTTGCTGCAGGGTTCGAGACGACAGGTGTGGCGCCGTTGCCGCACCTGTCTTTTGTCTGTCCAACCAACCGACTTGGTGCCTGAAAAAAGTTCCGGCATGCGTGCGGGGGAGAGGAGCGTACCAGAACGGTTCTCCTGCCCTCCCCTCGGCAGTTACGGCGGATATTTTCTTCGGTCAGTGCGAATAGTTTATGTCGAAACGTGATTACTACCTGATTCTGGGTGTCGAGAGAAACGCCAGCGAGGCGGAGATCAAAAAGGCGTTCAAGCGCCTGGCGATGAAGTACCACCCCGACCGCAATCCCGATGACGAGAGTGCAGAGGCGAAATTCAAAGAGGCCAAGGAGGCCTACGATGTACTCTCCGACAGCCAGAAACGGGCCGCTTACGACCAGTTCGGTCATGCCGGTGTCGACGCCTCCATGGGCGGTGGCGGAGGGTTTCATGCCGGTGCCGGCAGTTTCAGTGACATCTTCGGAGATGTGTTTGGTGACATCTTTGGTGGCGGCCGTTCCGAAAACCGTGCCTACCGCGGCGCCGACCTGCGCTACCAGCTGGAGCTGAGTCTTGAGGAGGCGGTGCGTGGCACCACGGTAAAGATCCGCTATCCCACCACTGTGGTCTGCACTGCTTGTGATGGGACCGGGGCCCGGCCGGGCAGCAAGCCCGCCACATGTCCTACCTGCGGTGGTCAGGGGCAGGTGCGCGTCCAGCAGGGGTTCTTCTCGGTTCAGCAGACCTGTCCCCGTTGTCACGGCCGCGGCCAGATTATCACCGATCCCTGCAGTGCCTGCCACGGTGAGGGGCGGGTGCAGGAGAACAAGACCCTCTCGGTAAAGGTTCCCGCCGGCGTGGACGAAGGGGACCGTATCCGGCTCAGCGGCGAGGGAGAGGTGGGAGAGAATGGGGGGCCGCCGGGCGATCTCTATGTACAGATCCATGTCCGTCCCCACCCCATATTCCAGCGCCGGGACAACGATCTCTACTGCGAGGTGCCGATCAGCTTCACGACGGCAGCACTGGGGGGGGAGCTGGAGGTTCCGACCCTGGATGGCAACGTCAAACTGAAGATCCCCCCCGAGACCCAGAGTGAGAAGCAGTTCCGGTTGCGTGGCAAGGGGGTGGCGCCGGTGCGGGGGGGGGGCACCGGGGATCTGATCTGCAAGGTGGTGCTGGAGACTCCGGTCAATCTCAATCGGGAACAGAAAGAGCTGTTGCGCGAGTTTGAGCGCTCCATGGCGGACAATGCCCATACTCACCGGCCGAAGACCCACTCCTGGCTGGATGGAGTAAAGAAGTTTTTCGATGATCTGACAGGGTAGGATTAAGGATGACAAGAGTAGCAATTGGCGGCGCTGCCGGACGTATGGGACGCTGCCTCGTCGAGGTATGTCATCGCTCCCCGGCGGTAGTGTTGGGTGCTGCGCTGGAGCATCCGGAGAGCCCCCTGTTGGGAAGTGATGCCGGGGAGGTGGCGGGAATCGGCCCGGTGGGGATCACCATCAGCGGCGATCCCGTCGCGAAGCGCCACGATTTCGACGTATTCATCGATTTCACCCGTCCGGAGGTGACTATGGCTAATCTGGCCCGTTGCCGCCAGGCAGGGAAGCGGATGGTGATCGGTACGACAGGCTTCAGCGACATCCAGCGCAGGGAGATAGAGGCCACAGCCGACGAGATTGCGATTGTCATGGCTCCCAACATGAGCGTGGGTGTCAACCTCTGCCTGAAGTTGCTGGACATGGCGGCGCGGGTGCTGGGGGACGAGGTGGATATCGAGATTATCGAGGCCCACCACCGGCACAAGGTGGATGCCCCATCGGGTACGGCGCTGCGCATGGGCGAGGTGGTCGCCAGCGCTCTCGGACGTAATCTGTCCGAGTGTGCCGTCTATGGCCGTCACGGAGTTACCGGGGAGCGGGATCGTCGCACCATCGGCTTTGAAACCATCCGTGCCGGGGATGTCGTC
>JALSRO010000397.1 GCA_026984715.1 Chromatiales bacterium
ATGCCAGTGTATGATCTGCATTGCCATTTGTTGCCAGCCATCGACGATGGCGCCAGGGATCTGCCCACTGCACTGGAAATGGCCAGAATCGCGGTGGATGATGGCATCACGCACTTGGCGTGTACACCGCATATTTATCCCGGCCTTTACGACAATACGCCGCAGGGTATCGCCATGGCGGTAGAGTCCCTGCGGCAGGAACTGGACAAGAACCACATTGCCCTGGAACTGTCGTTTGGGGCGGATATCCAGGTCGTGGCGGAGTTGGTACCCAACTTGCGTTCCGGTGCATTTCCCAGCCTGAACAAATCCCGCTATTTCCTGTTTGAACCGCCGCATCATGTGCCGCTCTTGAATTTTGAGCGGTTCATATTCGAATCTGTCAGTGCGGGGTTCATCCCGCTCATCACCCATCCGGAACGCTTGAGATGGATGGAAGGTCACTACCAGGAGTTTGTATCTGCGGTGAAAGCCGGGGCATGGATTCAACTGACATCCGGCAGCCTTTGCGGACGTTTTGGCAAGGCACCGAA
Source organism: Chromatiales bacterium (assembly GCA_026984715.1). Classification (GTDB taxonomy): domain Bacteria; phylum Pseudomonadota; class Gammaproteobacteria; order Thiohalospirales; family Thiohalospiraceae; genus DRMK01. The sequence goes on from JALSRO010000397.1 coordinate 534, forward strand.
ATACTGGAGTGAAAAGATGCTGGATGACGGCATCGTCCATGTGCTGGCGACCGATGGACACAACCTGAAGAGCAGGCCGCCGCTACTGGCGGAAGGCGAGCAGGCGGCAGCAAGCTATGTGGGCAAGGAAGAGGCATCGAGACTGGTACGCGAACGTCCCAGGTCAGTCTGGGAGGATGCCGATCCGGCGGGTGTGCCAGCGCCCCCCGGCTTCGACCCGACCGGAGAACTCAGGACAGGCAACAAACGCGGCATGATCAGGCGCTTTTTCCGGCCTTAGCAGGCTGTTGAAAAACGCAATTTTTCAACAGCCTGTTAGGGAAGGTCTGATTTATTCGTCATTCCGGCACCATCCAGGATCCAGGCTGGTGAATTTTCTGGATGCCGGCATCCGCCGGGATGACGCTGGTTTTCTCTTACAGTAAGTGCCATTCGTCTCTGATATCAGTTGCTTGCAACGCTGTAAACCGGGCGCAGGTTTACCCTGCTTGTGGGCGATATGCTAGAATCTCGCTGCGTTGCGGAATCTTCATAACTGTGCTGTACAGACTGAATTCCATGCGCCTGCCCAGGTGGCGAAATTGGTAGACGCAAGGGACTTAAAATCCCTCGGTGGCGACACCGTGCCGGTTCGACCCCGGCCCCGGGCACCAACCCGCGTCCACTCCTCTGACTTACCGGCCACCATCATCAACGCCGGGCCATCGCGGCGGATACGAAGTCGCAGACGTGCTGAAACTCCCTGTAGCGCTCCTCGTCGAGGCAGCCGGAGTCGCGATGGCAGTCACAATAGAACATTCCCAGCGGACGCTCTTTCAGAAAAAGGGAGCGAGCAAAAAAACTGTCGGTATCCAGCATACTCATGAGAGAGGAAGGCAGCAATTCACCATATTTGTCTCTGTTCTCCTTGTTGATCCACAGGCTCATCGGCTTCTCCATCAGGCGGGTAAACAGATGAGGAGGATCGAGCTCCAGGTAAAACTGGCTGAACTCGGCGCTTTCCTCGCTGCTGCACACCACTCTGGCCTTCAGCCCCTTGAGATCGGGGGTGCAGGTGGCAAATACGACCCTGGCCAGGCCGATCCCTTTCTGCATTCCGTGTACGGCCCGCTTCATGATCTCGGGTAGCGGTGCCGGTTTCTCTCTTCTGTCACTGAACCATCGGATGGTCTGCTCAAGAACCATCGGCTGCGGTACATGGAGGGAGTGATGTGAGGTCCCGGCAGGATCCGGTTTCACTACCGCTGCCGGACGGTTGCCCGGCCC
>JALSRO010000398.1 GCA_026984715.1 Chromatiales bacterium
AACCCGATGGCCCCCCCGAAGGCTCCGGTGGAGAACCAGCCGCGCCCGCCAAAAAGGGTGGTCGCTCACACCTTCGGGTGGTCAAGTAACGCGTGGAAAAACCCGTTGGGCGCGAACGGCTCAGAAGGGCTTGACTACGACCAGAATCACCACGGCAATCAGGATCACCGACGGTATTTCATTGAACAACCGATACCATTTTTCGCTGTGCCGGTTGTCGTCCCGGGCAAAGGCGATTGTCAGTTGCCGGCACCAGAAATGGTAGCCCGCCAGCATCGCTACCAGCACCAGTTTCAGGTGCATCCATCCCTGGCTCAGATAGGCTTCCCAGCCGAGACTCAGCATCCACAACCCAAAGAAGGCCGCCAGGCCCCCACCGATGTGTGTCATGACCATGAGGCGACGCTCCATGATCTTGAGCAGCGCGACCGTATCGTTGGGTGGTTGCTGGGCGTGATAGACGAACAGCCTTGGCAGATAGAAAAGTCCAGCAAACCAGGTGACGACAAAGATGATGTGGAAGGCCTTGATCCAGAGCATGGGAAATGAGTGGTTGCGCGATGCGGTACTTCCCGCAGTCGGGTATGCGGGGGTGTTCCCGGCTGGGGCAAGTATACACCGAATTCGTGTGAACCCGGGAAGATGAACAGATGAGTTACCGCCTGCTCAGAAAGCTGCTGTTTCTGCTGCCGCCGGAGGTGGCGCATCATGTCTCGTTGTCCGCGCTACAGGGGCTGGCGAGGTGGCATTGTGTCGGCCGTGAGCGACGGCAACTGATTCAAGCACCCAGAACGGTCATGGGGCTAACGTTCCCCAACCCCGTCGGTTTGGCGGCCGGGCTGGATAAAAACGGCGATTACATCGATGCATTGGGGTGTCTCGGCTTTGGCTTTGTGGAAGTCGGCACGGTGACACCCCGACCTCAACCGGGTAATCCCCGGCCACGGCTGTTTCGTCTTCCTGCGGCGGAGGCGATTATCAACCGGATGGGGTTCAACAACGCGGGTATCGATCATTTGCTCGAGCAGGCCAAAAACCGCCGCTATCCCGGAGTGCTTGGTATCAATATTGGCAAGAATTTCGACACACCCGTGTCACGGGCGGTGGATGATTATCTGATCGGCTATCGCAAGGCGTTTCCGGTCGCCGATTATGTCACCGTCAATATCTCTTCGCCCAATACGCCGGGGTTGCGCGATCTGCAGAGTTCCGGACTGCTGGAGGGCTTGCTCAAACCGCTCAAGTCATTGCAACGGGAGTTGGAGCAGGAGTACCAGCGGCAAACACCCCTGGTCGTCAAGATCGCCCCCGATCTGGAGGCGGAGGATGTTTCACTGCTGGCCGATGTCATCAATCGTCTCGGCATCGAAGGTGTGATTGCCACCAACACCACGCTGGCGCGAACCGGAGTCGAACATCTTCCGCATGGCGCCGAGGCGGGTGGGCTCAGTGGTCGACCCCTGTTTGCCACCTCGACGGCATTGCTGGGCCAGCTGCGCCGTGAGCTGGATACCGCAGTGGCCGTGATTGCCGCAGGTGGTGTGTTCAGCGAACAGGATATGGCGGCCAAGCTGGCGGCTGGCGCGGATCTGGTGCAGATCTATTCCGGTCTGATCTATCGTGGGCCGGGGCTGGTGAAGCGGCTTACCCAGGTGCGCCACTGATCGAATATAGCTGGATCCAGTGCGGCAACCACCGAACGGGGATCCAGCGTGCTATTGAAGACTGGCTGACCTTCGAGCGTTTGTGCTTGGCCACCGGCTTCCATCAGAATCAGAAAACCGGCAGCGTGATCCCAC
>JALSRO010000399.1 GCA_026984715.1 Chromatiales bacterium
CACTCTCGATCTCCAGCGCCCCCCCATAACGATGCATCACATGCTTGACGATTGCCAACCCCAGCCCGGTTCCACCCTTCTCGCGCGAACGTCCTACATCGATACGGTAGAAACGCTCTGTCACGCGCGGCAGATGCTGCGACGCAATACCCGGGCCGCTGTCCTCCACCTCGAAACAGGCACCCCCGTTGCCGCGATACCAGCGAATATCGATCTCCCCCCGAGCCGGCGTGTACTGTACTGCATTGAAGATCAGATTTGAGAATACACTACGCAGCTCCTCCCGGTTACCCTTCAGCATCAGCGAGGAATCGACATCCAGCCGAATGGTGTGCTGGTTATCACCACTGAGGATGACGGCGTCCTCCCGAATGGCCGCCAGCAGCGCCGGCACCTCCACCACATCCCGGCTCTGTGACGAAGCACCGTTTTCCATCCGGGAGAGGAACAGCAGATCGGTCACGATACTCTGCATCCGCCGGGTCTGCCGCTCCATCTGCAACACGGAACGCTGCCAATCGGGCGGCAACTCCTCCGCGCTGTCGGCCATGGATTCGAGATAACCGCCAATCACGGTCAGGGGGGTACGCAGCTCATGGGAGACATCGGCCACGAAATCCCGCCGCATCTGCTCCAGCCGGTGGAGTCGAGTGATGTCACGTGCCGTCAGCAGGCGACGGTTGCGCCCATAGGAGACCAGATGAACAGAGAGGATGGTGTTCTCATCCTTCGGCGAGGGTATCTCCACCGGCTCTTCACCCCCCCCCTTCTCCAGATAGTCACGGAAGGCAGGGTGACGCAGCAGGTTACCAATATATTGGCCCACGTCGGAGGGGGACTGCAGCCCCAACAACCTTCGTGCCGGCTTGTTGAACCATTCGATGATATCTTGCTCCCCCAGCATCACGGTGGCATCGGGCAGCACCGCAGCCAGTTTGTAGAAACGTTTCAGCAACCGGTTGAGGCGCTTGCGGCGCCGCAGGCTGCCAGCTCGCAGGCGGTAGATACCATCGAAGGCCCTGCCCCAGGATCCCCTGGAGACCGGCAGACTACCGAGCTCGGCCTGCTGCAACCAGCGCAACAGGCGCGACAGATTGTAGAGATGCCATAGGAGATAGACTAGAGTGACCAGAAACAGAAACAGCAACACATGCCCCGCCCACCATCCAACCAGAATGGCGAGCAGCGCAATCAGAACCATCTGGAACAACTCTCTGGTAGCGATGATCTTCTCCGTTCAGCTGTAACCGGGCCGGGCCGTCGCCCCGCCCTGACCCCTGGCCCGGATCAGACGTTGGAGGAAAAGCGGTACCCCACTCCCCTTACCGTCTGGATGAGTCTGTCGTGCCGCTCCCTCTCCAGCGCCTTGCGCAGCCGCCTCACATGCACATCCACGGTACGCTCCTCTATGTAGGAGTTTCCACCCCATACCTGATCGATCAACTGGTTACGGCTGTAGACCCGTTCCGGATGACCCATCAAAAACTGCAACAGCCGAAACTCCGTAGGCCCCAGAGCCACCGGCTCACCCGAAATGGTAACACGGTGGCTCTCCTGATCGAGACGCAGGTTGCCGGCCTCCAGCTGCTGATCTCCTCCAGCACTGTTCCGGCGCATGACGGCACGAATGCGCGCTATCAGCTCCCGCGGGGAGAAGGGCTTGGTCACATAGTCGTCCGCTCCTGCCTCCAGGCCACGGATCTTGTCATCCTCCTCGCCACGCGCGGTGAGCATGATAATGGGAATATCCCGGGTAGCCGCATCACGTTTGAATCGCCGCGCCAGGTCGATACCGCTGA
>JALSRO010000400.1 GCA_026984715.1 Chromatiales bacterium
GCAACCGCTCGCGGTTCAACCGGCTGGCCGTCTGGCGGTAGCGGGGATCGGAGGCCAGAGAGACCCGGATCCATTTTGGCATACGCCCCGCATTGGGTGATGCCGAATGGTCGAATACCGGGATTGTCCGGCTATCTGTGTTGCCCATACATTCTGTTCCGGAAAATGAAAAAGGGGCGGCCGTGGAACCATCTTCCACCGCCGCCCCTCTGTCCGGTAACCTGAGAGCTTCAGCCCCTTCGGTGGACGCTTGCAGCGCCTCTCTCCAGAGTCAACCCCATCCTGCGGTCCTTTTGCCTGAGCGATTCCGGGCGTGTTGCGCCTTCGGCGGTGACCATCCGTTAGGCTGGGCCACTCTCTCCCGCAGGGTGTTCGGTTGTATCGGGGAGTGTACCCGCAACCAGATCCAAAGCCAAGTATTACCGCTCCAGGGGTGGACGATGGCCCGGATGGTGTGTATCGGCATCCGTCGGGAAATTGCCGGTCGCTCAGCCGGCTGCCGCGACCAACTCCCGCACCACCATCGTGGCGTAGCTTCCGGCAGGAAGAGAGAATCGGAGACGAAGCGCGCCATCCGGCAACCACTCCCAGGCAAACGCCTCGGGCAGCAGCAGCAACCGCCGCCGCTGCTGTTTCAGCCCCGCAGCTTCCAGGCCGTCGCACCAGAAACGCAGACTCTGCAACACCTCCTGCTCCAGCAGCAGGGCGCGATCCCGCGCTGCAGAGCTCCCCTTTCCCCAGAGCGGTGCGCTGGGAAAGAGATCCCTGGCCGCCACACGCCGCTCAATCTCCTGTGACAACTCCTCGGCGCAGAAGAAACTATGGCTGCCGGCCAGCATCAGCACATCCCCCGGCAATGCCCTGGTCCAGGTGCCATCACCGACCCGCCGGGCGAGTATCCGGTTGAAGAGCAGCGAACGAGCGGCAGAGAGATAGAGACCCCGCCGGTGGCGGTCTGTGACACGCAGTTCACCTCGAAACATGGCGGCGGCCCTTTCCAGGTTGGCACCGTCCCGCCCAAAACGCTGCTCCCCGAAATAGTTGGGAACCCCGGACTCCCTGACGGCGCACAGACGCCGTTCCAGCTCGGTCGAAGAACCCTCGATATGGCGCAATACCAGAGTGAAACGGTTGCCTCGCAGCGCACCGCGGCGCAACTTGCGGCCGTGGCGACACGCCTCCAGAACCCGCATCTCGGGATCACCGAGCACACTCCAATCCGGCTCCTTCCTGCCTGCCAGATCGACGCTGAACCACTGAGTGGTGAGCGCAAAACGATCCTTGAGCCCGGCAAAACCGACAGCCCTCCCCGGCACCCCGGCGATGTGCGCCAACCGGCGCGCCACCCACTGGGTGTTGCTGTTTCGTTTCCGGATCCGCAGCAGAACATGCTGCCCCTCTCCGTCGGCAGAGAAACCGAGCTCCTCCTCCACCTGGAAATCTTCCGGAACCGCGCGCAGTACCGCCTTTACGGCGGGTCTGCCCCACGCATGGGGCAACGGGTCAACCGGCATGCTCTTCGAGTAGCGTCACCGCATGACAGGCAATCCCTTCACCACGCCCGGTGAAACCGAGACGCTCGGTGGTGGTCGCCTTGATGTTCACCCGCGCAGGATTCAGCCCCACATCCTGAGACAGATGGTGACGCATCACTTCGATGTATGGGGACATCTTCGGAGACTGGGCGATTAGGGTCACGTCGAGACTGGAGACGATCAGGCCCCTCTCATGCAGCTGAGCCACCACACGGCGCAACAGGATCCGGCTGTCGATATCCTTGAACTCGGCGCTG
>JALSRO010000401.1 GCA_026984715.1 Chromatiales bacterium
CGTTTGTCCGCCGGGTCCGGTTTCTTGTCGATATAGCCCTTTTTCTCCAGCACCGACAAAGACTGGGAGACCGTTCCCTTGGTCAGGCCGAGATATTCGCTGACCGCGGCGGGGATGTCACTGTGTTGGTTGCACAGGTTCAGATAGTGAAGAATTTCCAGCTGGACCGGTTGCAAAGGGGGATCGGTTTTGGCCTGACGGGTTTCGGCGCGCAACAGGTTGCCTATCCTTTCCAGAAATTTGTATATGTTGCTGCTGTTCATCAAATTGTCCGTGGTTGACAGAACGCCGGATCATTCGGTAGGTTCATTCCCGCGTACTATAAAAATCACAACTCGAGCCGGAGGAGAAACATGAAGAAAACCTTATATATAATAGCTGTTTCTTTGTGTCTGGGCCACCTTGGCAGCGCCGGGGCCGCCGATGCCGGGGCGGGAAAAGCATTGTCCCAAGGCAAGGGATGTTCGGGGTGCCACGGGGCCAATGCCATCAGCGCCGAGGGAACCGGCTATCCCAATCTGGCCGGCCAGAAAGCGCCCTATCTGGAAAAGGCCCTGAAGGCCTATCGCGACAAGTCCAGGCAGGCACCCTTGATGAACGGCATGGCGGCGGGGTTGAGCGACGAAGACATCGCCAACCTGGCAGCCTATTACGCCAGTTTGAAACCCTGTCCCTGAAAGACGGCTGAACGGATGACGGAGCCCGGCTGAGCGGGCTCCGTGCCGCGGCTGTCAGCCTGTCGTTTCCTGTTCTTCCACGGCTTTCAGGAAGAAATCGGGGGCGGCGAAGGCCGCCTTGTGGATGGCCAGATTGTAATAGCGGGTGGAAAACGGCTTGTTGGCGATGTCCCGTTCGCGGGGATGTCCGATGCCGCTTTTGGCGGCCACGGTGCCACTCCACCAGCCGGAGGGATAGACCGGCTGGGGAAAGAACAGGGTGCTGACTTCCTTGAAGCCGGCCGATTTCATGGCTTTGCGCATGGGGTGGAGGATGTGGGGGTGGAACAGGGGGGATTCGCTCTGCTGGATCAACAGTCCGTCTCCTGACAGGCAGCGCAGGCAGTCCCGGTAGAAGTCCTCGGTGAACAGCCCCTCTCCGGGCCCCAAGGGGTCGGTGCTGTCGACGATGATCACCTCCACACTGCCTGGCGGTGACCGCTTCACCCATTCGATCCCGTCCTCGAATTTCAATTGCGCCCGGGGGTCGTCGTTGGCCCGGCACAGTTCGGGGAAAAACCTTTCCGCAAGCCGGGTCACCCGTTCGTCGATTTCGATCTGAACCGCCTCTTCCACCTCCGGGTGCTTGAGCACCTCCTGCAGGCTGCCGCAATCCCCGCCGCCTATGATCCATACCCTCGATGGGGAGGGGTGGCTGTACAACACGGGATGGGTCATCATCTCGTGATAGAGGAAGTTGTCCCGGGCGGAGAGCATGACGAAGCCGTCGATGACCATCAGATTGCCGAAGCCGACGGTCCGATAGATTTCGATTTTCTGGAACGGCGTCTGTTCCTCGTGCAGCTTGCGTTCGATTTTGAAGGAGAAGGCGCTGTGATTGTCTTCGTCGATTTCGGTGAACCACTCGTTTGGATTGAGCATGGGCGGGCGTGTCTCCTGATTGAATAAAACCGGCAAAGTTTCCTATATTACGGGTTCGGCCGCAAACCTCCTAGTGTCTCCCCAATTTTCCCAAGCGGTCAGCGCAAGGCCTTGATATACGGATAAAAAGGGGTTCAAAACGAGAGGATCGGGGTTCCTGATCGGGTAAAATGTGTATAGCAATAACCCATTG
>JALSRO010000402.1 GCA_026984715.1 Chromatiales bacterium
TGCGGATGCCCGCACGCATCGCCCGATCGGCCGCATCCCGTGTATCGAACACCTTGATCGCCACACTCTCCTGCTGATCCAGCAAGGCAGGATAGCCCCGCAGCTTGACCCCTCTCTGCTGAAACTCCACCATCTCAGGCAGAGTGCCAAAATCCCAGCAGGTGATCCCTTCACGCTCCACCCTGAGCTCTATCCGGCTGGAAAAACTGGCTCGGGCCCTGCTGCCCAGCGACCGCTGCAGCACTGCCAGTTCTCTCCCCTCGGCGATACTCTCCCCCTTTTCGTCCACTACGCGGAAATTCATCCGCAGATGGTCGGGAAGAGTCTGCGGCGACCACATCTCCAGCGGCACCCGTTCACCGGAGATCCGGTGAAGATGAGCCGACAACGCCTCCAGAAGCGCGCCATCACCCGGCTGCATGGCCTCCACACAGGCACGCGCATAGTCCGGGACCGGCACGAAGTTGCGTCGTATCGCCTTGGGCAATCCACGCAACAGCAGGGTGATCTTCTCCTCCAGCAGAGCCGGTACGAGCCACTCGAAACGGTCGGGGTGCAGCTGGTTGAGCAGCTCCAGAGGGGTAACCACAGTAACCCCGTCACGAGGATGGCCGGGCTCGAAATGGTAGCTCAACGGTAATCGTACCCCATCCACCACAAGCTGATCGGGGAAGCGGTGTTCACAAATATGAGTAGCGGCGTGACGCATCAACTCCTCCCTGCTCAGATAGAGCAGGCGTGGTGTATCCCTCTCCGCACGCTTGCGCCACCGCTCGAACCGTGCACCAGTGCAGACATCAGACGGAATACGCGCATCATAGAAGGAGAACAGCGCCTCCTCATCCACGAGCACATCGTTACGGCGGGATTTGTGCTCCAGCTGTTCCACCTCCTCGATCAGCCGACGATTGTGGTGGAAAAACGGTGCGCGGGTGTGATACGCGCCCCTTACCAGAGCCTCGCGTATAAAGATCGCGCGCGCCTCTTTCGCATCCACAGAGCCATAGTCCACGCGGCGGCCGGCCACGATGATCAACCCGTACAGACTCAGCTGCAGGCGGGCCACCACACGCGCGGAACGCTTCTGCCAGTATGGTTCGGAGTAGCTGCGCTTGAGCAGCTCACCGGCCAGTGGTTCCACCCAGGCAGGATCGATACGTGCCACACAGTGCGCGTAGAGACGGGATGTCTCCACCAGCTGCGCCGCCATGATCCACTTGGGGCGCTTCCGGAACAGCCCCGATCCCGGAAAGAGGGAAAGCCTGATATTTCGGGCTCCCTGATAGATGGACTCATCGGTTCTGACTGCGATGTTGCCCAGCAGGCCCGCCAACAGAGCACGATGGATGGCATCGTAGCCAGCCCGCTGCCGATTGGGGCGCAGCTCCATCTGCCGCGCCAGTGTGAGCAGCTGACTGTGAATCTCCTGCCACTCCCGCATACGCGTGAGGGAGAGAAACCGGTCGCGGCAGTATCGGCGCAGCTTGTTGTGTGACAGATGGCGACGGTGCTCCTGATAGCACTCCCACAGGTTGAGTAGCGTCAGGAAGTCGGAGTGCTCATCCCGATACTGCCGGTGCGCCTCATCTGCTTTCTGCCGGAGTTCCTGCGGACGTTCGCGCGGGTCCTGCACGGTCAATGCCGCGGCGATGATCAGCACCTCGCGGAGACACCCCTCCTCTCCTGCCGCCAGTACCATCCGACCGATTCGCGGATCAACGGGAAGGCGTGCCAGACGCCGCCCCAGCGGGGTGATACGTCGCTCCCCATCCATGGCACCGAGCTCCTGCAACAGCCGATAACCATCATTGATCTGGCGCTGCTCCGGTGGATCGACGAAAGGAAACTGCTCCACCTTTCCAAGGCCAAGGAGAGACATGGTCAGAATGACGGATGCGAGATTGGTGCGCAAAATCTCCGGCTCGGTGAACTCTGGCCGTTCGAGATACTCCTGCTCCGAATAGAGACGAATGGCAACCCCTTCGGCCACCCGCCCGCAACGTCCACTACGCTGATTGGCGCTGGCGCGCGAGATCCTCTCCACCGGCAGGCGCTGCACCTTGCTGCGGCAGCTATAACGGCTGATGCGGGCCAGACCGGTGTCGATCACATAGCGGATCCCGGGCACTGTCAATGAAGTTTCCGCTACATTGGTGGCCAACACGACTCTTCTCCCCGAGTGGGCGCTGAATACCCGGCTCTGCTCAGCAGCCGAGAGCCTGGCATAGAGAGGGAGAATCTCCGTATGGGGTGGGTGGTGCTTGCGCAGCGCCTCGGCAGTTTCGCGGATCTCTCGCTCACCGGAGAGGAATACCAGAATATCTCCGCTACCGACGGAGGCGAGCTCATCCACCGCATCGAGGATGGCCTGCTGAAGGTCGCGATCCCGAGCATCCTGCTCTCCATCGGACAACGGCCGATAACGGATCTCCACGGGCCAGGTGCGCCCCGATACCTCGATCACCGGCGCAGCCCCGAAATGGCGTGAGAAGCGCTGGGTATCGATGGTGGCGGAGGTGATGATCACCTTGAGATCCGGACGCCGGGGCAGCAGCTGCTTGAGGTAACCGAGCAGAAAATCGATATTCAGGCTGCGTTCATGGGCCTCATCGATGATCAGGGTGTCATACTGCTCCAGATAGCGGTCACCCTGAATCTCAGCCAGCAGAATACCGTCGGTCATCAGTTTGATGTAGGTGTCCGGACCGACGCGATCCCGGAAACGAACCTTGTAACCCACCACACTTCCCGGTTCGCACCGCAATTCGCTGGCTATGCGCGAGGCCACACTGCGCGCAGCGATGCGCCGCGGCTGGGTGTGTCCAATCAGACCCCGCACTCCCCGCCCCAACTCGAGGCAGATCTTTGGCAGCTGGGTCGTCTTGCCGGATCCGGTCTCACCGGCCACGACCACGACCTGATGGTTTCGGATGGCGGCAGCGATGGCTTCTCGGCAGGCGACCACCGGCAACTCATCCGGAAAGCGGGGAACCGGCAATGCTCGCCGGCGCTCCATCACCCGTTCGCATGAGCGGGAGATCTCGGCACCGAGCACCGCCACCGATTCGGCGGAAACATGCCGGTTGGCCCGGAGATCCCTGCGGAAATCACGCAGACGATGGCGAAGGCGACGGTAATCCCGCAGCATGCAACCGGAGAGTTCCCCCTCCAGGGCAGAAATCTGTTGTTCAATATTCGACACGGACGGATAACCCTTCCCAAACAGACAATCGTTCGCCATTATCATATACTTGATGGGGGGAGACGCAGAACGCTCCGCTGTGAATGGGCCTCGACAAAAAGAAGCCTTCTGGCGAGAGCGAGAAGCTCCCTCGCACACGGCTGTACGGAGCCACTACGGAAACCGCCAGCATAAAGGGAACAGAGGAAAAGTCGGGCATATGGCCGACTCTGATGTCTGTTGCGGAAAAAGCGCAATTTTTGAGATGCACTAAAGAAGATCCATCGTCGGGCCGCTAACTCATAGAAGAAAAGGAATTATCAGGGGAGTCCAACAGGAGTGAAACGCAACACAAACCTGCCGGTGAGCATACTGATCGGGTTTAACCTGTTGCTTGTCCTCTCCCCTGTGGCAGCCGGCATGCTGGAACAGCAACGGGATCTGTTTCTGCAGGCGGAACACGCGCTACAGAAGAGAGAGATCCCCCGTTTCAATTCTCTGCTGCCCCGGCTTCGCGACTATCCCCTCTACCCCTATCTGATATACCAGGACCTACGCCAGCGTCTCGTCACGGCCGGAAATGACGAGCTCTCCCTGTTTTTCTACAACTTCGGCAATACTCCGCTGGCACCGATGCTGCGCAACGCACTGCTGAAACATCTGGCGAAGCAGAAGCGTTGGAAGGACTACCTGATCCACTACCTCCCGAGCAACGATATCACGCAGCAGTGCCACTACCGCACCGCCCTGCTGAAGACCGGCCAGCAGCGAGAGGCACTGAAGAACGTCGAAGAGCTGTGGTTGTGGGGATACAGACGCCCGCTCGCCTGCGAACCACTGTTCGAGGCCGCACGCAAAGCCGGCAAGATCAACCGTAACCTGATCCGCCAACG
>JALSRO010000403.1 GCA_026984715.1 Chromatiales bacterium
TGGCGCGCTCCCTCTCCAGGGTGGAGCGAAACCGCATCGGGCAGCTTGCCGGACTGCGCAACCATCCGGAACGGGCAGTGAAGATCCGCTCTCTGGGCAACGACCGGAAGGCAGCACGAGCCCTCCTGATCAAGGCAATAAAACGGCTCGCCCGAACCGATTTCGAGCAGGCAACCTCTGCCTGGAACACTCTGCAGCAACGTTTCGGGTTCACTCCGGCCGAGAAGGCCGAGGTGATTCGCAGTCTGGGGCTGAGACTGGCATGGCAACACAAACCTGAGGGGTTGAAATGGCTTGCCAGGGTACCGGACCTCTACAGCAACCGGGAGGTGCGCGAATGGCGGGTTCGCCTCGCCCTGCGGCTTGGCGACTGGAAGGATGTTCTCAAGTGGCTGAATCGCCTCGATGAAAACGAGAAGTCCGAGCAGGAATGGAGCTATTGGAGGGCACGCGCCCTGGAGGCCACCGGAAAACCGCAGGGGGCCAGGAAGATCTACCGCGATCTGGCCAACAACCGCAGTTATCACGGGTTTCTGGCGGCAGACCGGCTGGGACAGCCCTACCAGTTCGGGCAACGCCCCATCACCTTCCCGGAGCGGGAGCTTCGCTCCGTGGCTGAGATCCCCGCAATCCAGCGAGCCAGCGAACTGTATCAGCTGGGCCGCATCATCCCCGCAAGGCGCGAATGGCAGCAGGTGCTGCAACACCTGAAAGGGGATGATCTGCTCAAGGCCGCCAAGCTGGCCGATTCATGGGGCTGGCACGACCGGGTCATCGTCACACTGGGCCGCTCCAGTCACATGGACGATCTCGACATGCGCTTTCCCCTGCTCTACCGGGATCAGATCTTCAGGGAGGCGCGTAACAGCGGTATCGACCCTGCCTGGGTCTACGGCCTGATTCGGCAGGAGAGCGCTTTCATGGTGGATGTGCGTTCTCAGGCCGGGGCTCTCGGCCTGATGCAGCTGATGCCGGCCACCGCCCGTCAGATGGCCCGCCAGATCAACGCCCGTGTTCGCATCCCCTACGATGTCCTGAAACCGGATACCAACCTGCGGCTGGGTATCAGATATCTGAGCAGCCGGTTTGAGCAGTTCAACCGCAACACCGTGCTCGCCACCGCCGCCTACAACGCTGGTCCGCACCGCGTGAGCCGCTGGTTGCCGGAGCAGCACCCGGTCAGCGCCGACCGCTGGATTGGTAGTATCCCGTACAATGAGACCCGTAACTATGTGAAGCGGGTATTGACCTATACTGCCATCTATGAGCAACGCCTGGGCCGGAAACCCACCCGCCTCCATCGACGGATGCCACTGGTAACCATCGCGCAGAAAGCAGGGTGAGATTCGGCGGAGAGCTGATACATCAGGGCCATGATGCTCACGGTAGCATCCAGATCGTCCAGAGCCATACGCTGCGCAGCATGCATTTCGGCACCAGCGCACGCCAGAGCACCATGCAGATCTCCCGGCCCTCCCGGCTGGTACTCCCCTATACCCGTTCACTGCTGGCCGGGCTACTGTTCAACCCGAACCCACGCTCTGCTCTCCTGCTCGGACTGGGGGGTGGTTCGCTTCCAAGATTCCTGCGCCACTACTTCCCCGACTGCCGCCTTCATGTAGTAGAGCTCAGGGGGCTGGTCATCGAGTTGGCGCGACGTTTCTTCAGTATCCCGGCAGAGGACGACCTGCTGCAGATCACCCATGACGACGCTGCCGGTTTCGTGTCCCACTGCTGCCGGCGAGAAGGCGGATACGATCTGCTGATCATCGACATCGACGCGCCGGATATTATCGGAAACCCGGAGTTCCTCTTTGCATGCCGCCAACATCTGTCCGGCAACGGCATCGTGACTCTCAACATCTGGAACAGACACCATCCGGCCACCGGTCAGCTACTGGAGACCATCGGCCAGCTGTTTGGGAACCGGATGCGCCTGTTACCGGTGGACAACGGCACCAACCTGATCGCAGTTGCAGCCAACACACTCTTTTCAACATGGCTTTCCCCTTCCCTGTCCGAAAGAGCCGCTCAACTGGCACACCACTGCGGAGTGGAGTTTCCCAACATGCTCCAAACACTCGATATGCACTCACCCCAGGCCGAACGGCCTCAATCCTGGTAAAGAGAAAATCCAGGAATTCATCGACTACAATTAGAGATGTCGACGCCGGAGGCCCCCCTCAAGTCGCCGCGGGCCAACCGGAAAGGCAGATGGCCAGGCATCCCACCCCCTGAAACATCGCTTTTTCAGCTGCTCTCCGGCAGACGGCGATAGACACGGACACACGAGCGAGACATCTATGAGCATGGTGGTAACTATTAACCCGGCGGCACAAACGCGAGAGGCCAGAGAGTGGCTTTTGGGCGGACGGGTTCAGGGAGTGGGATTCCGCCCCTTCGTATTCCGCATCGCCACCGGACTGGGCCTCACCGGGTGGGTGCTCAACCGGGTCGGCCAGGTGGAGATCCACACCGAGGGGGATCACCGGGCGCAGGAGGCTTTCGGCCGGGCACTGATGGAGCTCGCCCCTCCCATCGCCAGGCCCGAGCTGCTCGATGTAAAACAGGTTCCCCTCTCCGTGGGCGCCGATCGCTTCACTATCCGCACCAGTGAGACCGGGGGGGAGATGGCAATCCATCTGCCACCGGACTATTTCACTTGTGACGACTGCCTGCGGGAGCTGAGTGATCCGGCCAACCGGCGCTATCTCTACCCCTTCATCAACTGCACCCAGTGCGGTCCACGCTACACCCTGATCACCGCTCTACCCTATGACCGCCCCAACACAAGCATGGCCGCTTTCGATCTCTGCCCGGAGTGCAGCAGGGAGTATGCCAACCCGGCAGATCGCCGCTTCCACGCCGAACCGGTTGCCTGCCCCCGGTGTGGTCCCCGCATCACATTCGTCGATGGCCACAGTGGAAAGAAGAGCAGAGATGAGGCCGCCCTCGATGATACGGTGACAGCACTGCGCCGCGGCGACATCGTCGCAGTAAAGGGTGTGGGGGGATATCATCTGATGTGTGACGCCCGTGACGGCAATGCCATCTCCCGGCTGCGCAGCGCAAAACCAAGACCGGAAAAACCGCTTGCGGTGATGTTCCCCGCACCACTGGACGACCCCTTGCGCCATCTACAGGAGGAGCTGGTGGCTGATAGCGAGGAGCAGCGGCTACTTCTGTCACCGGAACGCCCCATCGTGTTGGTGGCACGAAAGGAGCAGTGTTCCCTGTCTCCGATGGTGGCGCCGAGTCTGAATCTGATCGGGGCGATGCTGCCATACAGCCCGTTACACTGGCTGCTGCTGAAGCGGTTTGGTGCTCCAGCGGTGGCGACTTCCGGCAACCTCGGTGGTGAGCCGGTCATCACTGGAAACGGGACGGCAAGGCGAAAACTGGCACATATCACCAGCACCTTTCTGGAACATGATCGGCCCATTGTCCGCCCCGCTGACGACTCCCTGTTCCGGTACATCGCAGGACACGGCAGACCGCTGCGTCTGGGCCGGGGATGTGCGCCGCGGGAGCTCTCCCTCCCCTTTCATCTTTCCCGTCCCTGCCTTGCGGTGGGTGGACAGATGAAGAACTGCGTTGCTCTCGCCTGGGACAATCGCGTCGTTATCTCTCCCCATATCGGTGACATGGGCAGCACCCGTAGCCTCAAGATATTCGAGCGAGTGATCGAAGATCTGCAGGCGCTGTACGGGGTAGCCGCCGAGGCGGTGGTGTGCGATGCCCATACAGGCTATGCCCCAACCCGTTGGGCGAACGATTGCGGCCGTCCTGTCACCCGGGTTCTCCATCATGCCAGCCACGCCTCGGCACTGGCGGGAGAGTATCCGGAGGTAGAGCGGTGGCTGGTATTTGCCTGGGATGGCATCGGCCTGGGAGAGGATGGAACATTATGGGGAGGCGAAGCGCTCTGTGGCCGGCCCGGGCAGTGGCGGCGAACGGCAACCCTGCGTCCGTTCCACCTGCCGGGTGGAGACAAGGCGGCGCGGGAGCCCTGGCGCAGCGCCGTTGCGCTCTGCTGGGAGATGGGCCGCAACTGGCGGCCTCCCGGGCGGAGTGACTCCGATCTCGAGCTGTTGCACCATGCCTGGAAACGGAGAGTGAATACTTTGCAGACCTCCTCCGCAGGGCGCCTGTTCGATGCCGTCGCGGCACTCACCGGGATCTGTCAAACAGCCAGTTTCGAAGGACAGGGGCCGATGTGGCTGGAGGCGCTGGCCGATGGAGAAGAAGCAGGCAGAGTCGAGTCGAAGCTGCGGCGCGACGCTGACGGGCTCTGGATCAGCGACTGG
>JALSRO010000404.1 GCA_026984715.1 Chromatiales bacterium
TAGAACCCGATCATGGCGATATATCCCAGGATATCCTTGTTGCTGTCGATACGCAGCGGAAAGCCGCCGGTGATGTTCTTCTTCGCCGCATCCAGCTCCTTGGCGGTCGGGCCCTGTTCGATGAATCTCTGCAGGGTCTCCTGCAGCACCCGATCCGCCTCTTCCGCCTTGTCATTGCGGGTCTGCAGGCCGATCTGGAACGGACCTTTGTGGCGCATCGGCATGAAGAAGCTGTAGGCGCTGTAGGCCAGCCCCCGTTTCTCGCGGATTTCAGCCATGATGCGGGAGCCGAATCCGCTGCCGCCGAGGATATGGTTCCCCACAAAGAGGGCCAGATAGTCGGGGTCGGTGCGCGTCATTCCCGGCTGCCCCACCAGGATGTGGGTCTGGCTGGAGGGGAAGGGGATGACCTTCTTGATCGGCATGGAGAGCGGTTTTACCTCCGGCAGATCCGGTGCGGCTTCCCCTGCGGGAAGCTTTTCCACCAGCCGCTCGGCCAACGCCTGTGCCTGATCCCGCGACAGATCGCCGACAATGGCCACAACCGCGTTGGTTGCGACGTAGTACTGCTTGTGAAACTTCTCCAGCTCCTCCCGTTGCAGGGCCTGCAGACTCTCGACGGTGCCGTTGACAGGCGAGCCGTAGGGGTGATTTCCATAGATTGCGCGGTAGAACGCCTTGCTGGCGACAGCGGCCGGTGACTGCTGCTCGGCCCGCAGACCGATCAGCATCCGCTTGCGTTCGCGCTCAAATATCTTGTCGGGGAAGCGCGGCTGGCTGAGGATGGTGGCCAGGATCTCCACTGCCGGATCGAGGTATCTGGCATCGCTCAGGGTGCGCAGGCTGAGCAGCGCCATGTCGCGCTGGGCGGAGTTGCCGAGCTGGGCACCGAGCCCCTCGAGACGCTCGGCGATCTCCTCTTCGCCGAGCTCTCCCGCGGCGGCGTCCAGCAGGCCGTTGGTCATCACGGCAAGGCCGGGGCGCGCTCCGTCACGGGCACTGCCGGCATCGAACACCACCCGGATGTCCACCATCGGCAGCTGGGGCGCGGAGACGAAATAGACCCGGCTGCCGTTTTCGGTTTTCCAGTGCTGAATCTCCGGCCCGGCGACGGCAGCCGCCACCGGCAGCAGCATGGCCCATATCCAGATGATGGTCTTGTTAGTGAGCCGCATGCTGTTTCCCTCCCTGACTGCTGTTCTTTGCATTCTCTTCGAGCGGCAGTGGTTCCAGCTCCGCAATGGTCAGATGGTCATCGACAAGGTATTTGCGTGCCACCTCCTGCAGCTGTTCCGCCGTGATGGCGAGCACCCTGTCGCTGTACTCGTCCATGCGCTGCCAGCCGAGGCCGACTGTCTCCAGGGTGCCCATCTGCATCGCCTGGTAGAAGGGGGAGTCCTTTTCATAGGTCTTGCCCGCTACCACCTGTGCCTTGATCCGCGCCAGCTCCTGTTCGCTGACCGGTTCGGTTTTCAGCCGCTCGATTTCGTCACGCAGTGCCTTCTCCAGTTCGGCAGTGGTGTGTCCCTGCGCTGGTGTGCCGTCGAGCAGAAACAGATCCTGGCGCATGGAGTAGAGGTTATAGCCGGCCCCGGCACTGGCGGCCAGCTGCTGTTTGCGGACCAGGTTTTTTGCCAGACGGGCGCTGTTGCCTCCATCGAGGACGCCGGCAAGTACCTCCAGTGCATAGGGTTCCCACTCTTCCTGGGCGGTTTTCAATACCGGCACCTTGAACCCCATTATCAGATAGGGGAGCTTTGCCGGTGCGCGGAGGGT
>JALSRO010000405.1 GCA_026984715.1 Chromatiales bacterium
ACCGCCGACCTTCATGGCGAAATAGGCCGCAAAAGAGAGCCCCGCTATCAGTACCACCAGCCACCAGATGGCATAGGGATTGAGCGCCTGCCAGGGCCCGAAGCCCCGATTCGGCAGCACGGGCAGCATCACTACCGAGATTAGCAGCAGCTTCAGCGCACCATAGAGCTCCGAAGGCTCCAGGCGCCTCAGCCAGCGGTGCAACACCGGCTTGAGGCTGAGCAGGATGGCGGTTACGACGGCGACAGCGGCAGAGATGGTCATGAGGCCTCGCACTGCAAGGGCGCCGAGGGCGAAGGTAACCAGCGCCGCAACAACGGTGGTCAAACCAACATCCTTGCGAATCGCCACCGCTTGAACATGAGCGACGATGAGAAGAATCGCAAAGGCAGCAAACGCCACTCCCAGCAGGATCTCACCCAACTGTGCCGCAACCAGCGCCCACAACCCACCCAGCAGACCGATGAGGCCAAAGGTGCGTATCCCCGCAATCCGACTACCCTCGGCAACAGAGCGCTCGTGCCAGCCGCGTTCCATCCCGATGAGCAGCCCCACCGCCAGTGCAACCCCCAGGTGCAGCAACTCGTCCACCGATGCAGCTCCCGTCAGAACTGTTCTGCCATGCCTCGACAAAGAAGCCGTTTCCGCCACCCGCATACAGCCTGGGTGGCACCGCCATACTTCGCCCCCTACCATCGAAAAAAAAGGGGGGGGAACACATGGGGCCCCTTCGCGCACTCGTGAAGCGCGGCCTGACCCTTTGGCGCCCACCCTGCTCTTCCCATTGCCGGCCCTGCGTTCCGCTGCGCCTTGTTCCGACATCTGCCCAACGCCCTGAATGCGACATGTACCGGCGCCGGGTCAATACCATAATAGCAGCACCCGTGGGGAGATAAAGCACACAGATGATGGCTATCTGGATGGAGTGGGGTGACCGCAGTAAAAGAGGGCTCTTCACCAAATCGAGCGGGTAACACCAAGCCACCACGCAGCGGCACTCTCCTCGACAGGGGGAGTGGGAGCAACACAATGATCTGCAGGAGGGGATTGGGGCGGTACGGATTGTGCTGCACACTACAATCCGAAACCGAACCGAACTTTGCCTCCATCAACAGAGTGTCCCACTCCCTCTGTCAAGGATGGCCCGGTTTCACCCATTCGATTTGATGAAGAACCCAAATAGAGAAATGCAACTACCCAGCGGCGGGTAGTGAACAGGTTGTGTAACTGCCCGAATTTACTTCTGAGATGTGTCAGAACGAGGCGGAGGATGTGAGTCTGTGCCGGCAAATGACCATTTTCCAACACAGAGATGACGCGTTTCAGGAGCAGGCCACGTCTTGCATGGAATGGCGGAGAGAGAGGGATTCGAACCCTCGATGGAGCTTTTAACCCCATACTCCCTTAGCAGGGGAGCGCCTTCAGCCTCTCGGCCATCTCTCCGAATCGGACTGCAAAGGATAACCTTCCTGCACCTCTTCGTAAAGTCTCCAGGAAGCAGTTTTCCAGATGGGGGTACAGCCAGCAGGCAGTGCCGCGGTACCTCCCAGCTCTATCCATGGGTTTTCCGGGCCGTGGTAGTCGGAACCGCATGACGCCAATAGCCCGAACCTCCGGGCATATCCCGCCATTGCAAGAGAGTCGTTAGGGCTGTGGCTCCCGGAAACCACCTCCATCGCTACCCCACCGCACTCGATGAACTCACCAATCAGGTGGCGCAGACGGGTGGCGCTCAACCGGTAACGAGCGGGATGGGCAATCACCG
>JALSRO010000406.1 GCA_026984715.1 Chromatiales bacterium
ACGGCCGCTTGCATCCACCACGATGACGCCGGATTGCATCTGCTGAATGATATGTTCGTTGAGCTGTGTGAGATCGGCCAGTTCACTGCTCTGTTTCTTGATGTGCTGTTCGCTTTCGCGCAGCCGTTGCGCCAGCAGCGAGGCGAGCAGGGCGGTGGCAAAAAAGATGGTGCCGGAGAGTCCGGCCTGAAAGTAGTTGGCGGTGAAGGCGTTGCGGGCATGGGCGTAAAGCTCTTCCCCCAGCAGGGCCAGGGCAGCGATGGCCGCGAACATGGCGGCAATACGGCCCGGCATGATGACGCCGGTCAGCGCCAGTGGAAGGATCAGCAGCATGCCGAGGCCGCTGGATACGCCGCCACTGGCATGGATGAGCAGAGTGATGGCGGTAATGTCTGCCGCTATCTGCAGGTAGAGACGGCTGTTCAGGGAGGGCTGGCGGGGCAGGATGAACAGTGCACCGCTGAACAGCAGCCAGGCGGTGCAGGTGTAGAGCGCCAGTCCGGGAGCGTGATGGCCATAGGGAACATATCTGCTGCCGAAGAGAAGCAGTAGCAGGAGCAGGGTGGCGAGGATAAACCGGTAGCGGTTGAGCAGGTGCAGCAGACGCCAGTTGCGGGACTCTGAACGGTTTCCGGGAGAGGGCAGACCGGCAACGAAGTCAGTGGTTGTGCCCGGATTCGTCGTCATGTTGCGGCGGCGCCGGTTGACCCGGGATACGATGTGACTCGCTGGCCCATTCGCCCAGATCGATGAGTTTGCAGCGCTCGCTGCAGAATGGGCGCCAGGGCTGGTTACTGCTCCAGGGAGTTTCTTTGCCACAGGTGGGGCATTTTACGGTTCTGGTCATTGGCCTGTCTCCTTTTGGTAGCGTTGACGCAGCCGTGCCACCTGTTGTTTGAGATCAGCCAGACTGCCCTCATTGAGAATAACATCATCGGCGGCAGCGATCCGTTTGCTGCGTTCCATTTGGGTTGCGATGATCCGCTCCACCTCTTCTCTGTCAATACCGCTGCGTTGTATTACCCGTTCGATCTGCAGAGAGGGTGGCGCATCCACAACCAGAACCCGATCTACCTCATCCCTCCAGCCGGACTCCAGCAGCAGCGGGATCTCTACAATATAGTAGCGTGCGTCGGTCTGTCGGATTTGCCGCTGCATTTCGGCACGGATCAGCGGGTGAAGAATCTGTTCCAGTTTGAGTCGCTCGGCGGGATCACTGAATACCTTTTTACGCAGCTGTGTGCGATCCAGGGTGCCGTCCGGGTTGAGAATCTGCTTGCCGAAACAGGTGATGATCTGGCGCAATCCCGGGCGTCCCGGCTCGACCAGCTGACGGGCGATGATATCGGTGTCGATGACCGGCACACCGAGTTCCGAGAAGTAAGCTGCCACGCTGCTTTTGCCGCTGCCGATTCCTCCGGTCAGGCCGATGACAAGGGGGCGGGGGGTTGCGGGTTCTGGTTTGTCCGAGCTGTTCTGCACTGTTCGTTTACCCTGTTCTGTCCCCTGTCAACCAATCCTCTCACCCAATCCAGTTCAGATAGGCATTGGTAATACTATCCCCCCACATCAGCGCAATCCATCCCGCTGCGGCCAGGTAGGGACCAAAAGGGATGGGGATCTCCCGCTGGTGACGGCGCAGGATGATCAGGGTGATACCGACGATGCTTCCCACCAGCGATGACAGGATGATGATCAGCGGGATGGCCTGCCACCCCAGCCAGGCGCCGAACAGGGCGAGCAGCTTGAAATCACCATAA
>JALSRO010000407.1 GCA_026984715.1 Chromatiales bacterium
GCACCGGCACGTTGCGGGTCATCTCCCGCGAGCCGCCGGCGGCGTAGAGCATCTTGATATTCTTGCCACCCAGATGGCGCCGCAGCACCGCCCGGTAGCCCTGCTCGAAGGTGGGTTTGTGCACGTAGAACTCGTCCGGCTCCACCGCCCCCTGCACCACATTCTCACCCAGCCCGTAGGCGGCAGTGATGAACACCACATCCCGGAACCCGGTCTCGGTGTCCAGCGAGAACATGACTCCACTGGAGGAGAGATCGGAGCGCACCATCTTCATGATGCCGATGGAGAGCGCCACCTTGAAGTGGTCGAAGCCGTTGTCGATGCGGTAGTGGATGGCGCGATCGGTGAACAGGGAGGCGAAGCAGCGGCGGCAGGAGTCCAGCAACTGCTCGTCACCGCGGATGTTGAGATAGGTCTCCTGCTGGCCAGCGAAACTGGCATTGGGGAGATCCTCGGCGGTGGCGGATGAGCGCACCGCGACACTCATCTCCTCCCCGTACTCCTCCCGCAGTGTGCGATAGGCATCCAGGATCTCCCGCTGCAGATTGTGGCTCAGCGGCGCACCGTAGATGATGGCCCGCGCCCTGGCACCACGGCGGGCCAGGTCCTCCACATCATCCGCCTCCAGCCCCTCCAGCGTCTCCTTCAGGGCGTCCCACACACCCGCCTCGCTCAACATGTCGCGGTAGGCCTCGGCGGTAACGGCAAAACCGTTGGGAACCTTGATCCCCTTGGGGGTCAGCTCCCGGTACATCTCTCCCAGCGAGGCGTTCTTGCCCCCCACCAGGGGCACATCATCGATTCCCAACTCTGAGAACCAGCGTATATATCGGGCCTTGCTCATAATCCTGCTCCTGTATGAAAAGGTTTGGAGGCGGGTAACTACTCGCTGAGTAGTTACGGAAGCAGCAAATTCAGCCACTCCCTCTCCCAAAACCGGGAGAGAAGGTAACCGGATCTGAACGGTTACCCACACATCCCCTCTGCGGCGGCGACGATATCCGCCACCCGTGGAATCGCTTCGGCTTCCAGTGCTGCGTTGAAAGGGATGGGGATCTCCTGCGCCGCCACCCGTTGCGGTACCGCGTCCAGCTCGTAGAAACAGCGCTCCGCCAGCCCGGCGCAGATCTCTGCCCCGGCCCCGGCAAAGCGGGAATCCTCTTCCACCACCAGCAGACGGTGGGTCTTTTGCAGCGAGGCGGCACAGCACTGCCAGTCGACAGGGCGCAGGCTGCGCAGATCGATCACCTCCGCCTCGATCCCCTTCTCTGCCAGCTTCCCGGCGGCGCGCAGGGAGAGATCCAGCATCCGTGACCAGGTGATGATGGTCAGATCGGCTCCCTTGCGATGCACGCGGGCGCGGTGCATGGGCGGGGCTTCGCGCTGCGGTTCCAGTTTTCCCTTGCTGAAATAGAGCAGCTCATGCTCCAGCAGGATGATCGGCTCATCGCTGCGGATCGCCTGGCGCAGCTGCCACCAGGCGTCCTGCGGCGTGGCGGGAACGGCGATACGCAGGCCGGGAACATTCATCAACATCTGCTCGAGACGTTGCGAATGCTGCGCAGCCAGCTGTTTCGCCACCCCGCCCGGCATGCGTACCACCAGCGGCATGGGAAACTGTCCGCCGGACATGAAGGGGATCTTGGCCGCCATGTTGACGATGGCATCGAACGCCAGCAGGGCGAAGTTGATGGTCATGATCTCCACCACCGGACGCAATCCCGCCAGCGCCGCGCCCACCCCCAGACCGGTGAA
>JALSRO010000408.1 GCA_026984715.1 Chromatiales bacterium
TTTGACCCGGCGACAATATATGTCACATTCGGGGCATCAGGCAGGTGCCGGAACGAGGCGCCGTGCGCAGGCGAGGGTCGTTCCCTCGTCGAGGTCGCTCCAGTGCATCCCTGCACGCCACGGCTGAATACGATATATATTGTTGCCGGGTTAATAGTAACCGGAAGGGGAGTCATTCGCTTTTTTGCCTGTTGAGCGATGTTCTGTTTGCGGAAAGGGGTAGCTGATCAGATTTTCTTGAGCAGGTAGAACGGGCTTGGTCTGACAAGCCGGAACTGCAGCTGGTGGGGGAACGGTGCCATGGTCCTGGTGCTTGCTGCGAGAGTGAAGGGGCCTTTTCTGGTAGGTGCTGCGTACAGGTGATACTCTCCGGCCGGCAGCGCAGGGGAGTAGACGGTCAGCAGGTTGCCGTCGAGGGTGGTGCGGAATCCCCCGAAAGGTTTGGCCAGCGGTTCGCCGATGAATATCCCCTGTCCTGGCATGGCAACGCTCTTCCAGTAGCTTTCGATGAGCGATTCCCCTCCCAGATAGTGTGCGATGACGATCTCCGGGACTGGAAATTTTTCCGGAAAGTTGCATGGTTCCACTACTGCGCCATAGCTCCCCGTGGCTCCGGCCTCCAGCCAGCGCAGGCTGCTCATCTGCCCGCTGCCGGTTAGTACACCACCTGCCGAGGTCAGATGATCGGCGATGGCCCCGGGAAGGTAGTGGTTGGTCTCTATTTTGGGAACCCTGGCCAGGCCAGTGAAGTAGAACAGGATGTCATCCCTGTTGGTCAGAAAGTCCCGGTGCAGTACTCTCAGGCGGACACGATCGGTAATCTGTTCCGGAAAATTGCGAGTGCCTGTAACCCTGACGGTGCGATTTCTGTCAGAGGTATGTAGTAGGTAGGCGGTCCCCTGCGGGAAGCTGGTGTCAGAGGCGATGCCCCGATCGATCAGTGCCTTGGCTGCGGCGAAATCCCTAGCGGCGATGCTCATGGTGGGGCGGATGGAGAAATCCTGATACGGCCTTCTGCTATTGGAGTTGAAGTAGGGGGACCTTCTGGTCATTTGGCACCCCTTGGCACAGAACCCCCGGTCGAATCCGGCCGCAAATGCGGTGGTTATCGACATGCACTCCACCCGGAAGGGGGCAACCCAGGTTAGAGCATAGGCTTGTACTGTCGCTGGTGTCCGGGCCTCCACACTCTCTCTCAGAGAGGTAAACTCTGCTGCTGGAATGATCGCCCTTCCTGGCTTGAAAGCGATACGGATCATGTTCTGTTCCGGAATGTTGCGCCGCTGCTGATAGTAGTGTCCGATGCGGACGCTGAGGGGATCTTCGCTGTTGATGATTACGGCGAGCTCGGCGGGGCCGATTGCCGCTGTGCGGTTGAGCAGGACGGGTTGTCCGGAGGCTGCGCTGCTTCCGGCATGGAGAGGTTGCATGAGGAGGGCAAGGAGGGCCAGGGCCCCCATGGCCATGAAGGTGATCCGTGGCATTTTATTCAGTCATTTTGCCGGGTTGATGGAAAAGGATAGCATACTTGCCGGCTGCTCTCGGTTCGAGTTCCGCAGGAAACCCGTGAGAGGGATGCACGGGGGATGGGATGGTCTGCGCAGGGCAGGGGAGGCTGTTCTGGTGATGGTGGCACCGGTCCGTGGTGGCGGTAGCGGTGGTGCCCATCTGTCTCCTTGTCCACTCCATCCGGAGAAGAGCCTGCCTGTTTTTGCCAACCGGGTGGTGATAACATTCGCCCTGACCGA
>JALSRO010000409.1 GCA_026984715.1 Chromatiales bacterium
TACTGCAGAAAAGTTCCGCACAGCCTCGTTGGTACGGATCGAGGCCCGGTAACTTCGCATAACCATGCAGATGGGAGCCGCAGCCGCTGGCCAGATAGATGATGGCGTCGACCCGGTCGGAATGGAGTGCCTCCAGATTGTTCAGGGCCAGCTCCCTGGCCCGGTGAGGCTCTCCTCCGTGCTGATGCAGTGCGCCACAACAGTTCTGCCGGGTGGGGATATGTACGGAGTACCCCAGCCGGGTCAGCAGGTATATCGCCGCCTGCAGCGTTTCGCTGTCCAGCGCCTTGGCGGAGCAGCCGGTGAACAGTGTCACATTGCCTCGCTGTTCCCCTTTTGCGGGATAGTTGCTGCTCCATTTCTGTTGCCGCGGCAGCCTTGGCAGGAGGCGTTCCTGCTGTTCCACTCCGAGGAGCCGTAGCAGGCCCGTTTTGCGGGCCGCTTTCTGCAGCCCGCTCAACTGGTAGAGTTGCAGCAGGGGGTACCAGTGCTCAATCTTCTCCAGAGAGCGAAGCGTTTCCTGTGGCCGGCTGGCGGGGCTGTTGGAGTTCTCCTTCTGAGCCACCAGAGCGCGTGCAGAATCGATCAGTCGGGTATAGGGTACCCCTGCAGGACATGCTTTTTCGCAGGCGCCGCACACCAGGCAGCGATCGAGATGGGCCTTTAGATCTGCCGTCGCCTCCAGTTTGCCAGTCGCAATCGCGCGCATCAGGGCGATCCGGCCGCGGGGAGACTCGTTTTCTGTTTTCTTCAGCTCATAGGTCGGGCAGTGCGGCAGGCACAGGCCGCACATCACGCAGCGATCGGCCTCATGTACCGGAAAGCTGTCAGGTGTGTATTTTGACATAGGCTGGATGGTACTACGGAATAGGGAAGTTGTCTTTTTGCGCGGAGATCATTTACTCTTGTGGGCCTGATTATTCCACCTTGAACCGGCCCGTTTCGGGAGCAATCCGAGCAGCACAACATATTTGCTACTCGCCGAGAGATTACATCTGAGGAACGAGTTATGGATGAGCACTTCTACCGTTACCACCTTTTTTTCTGCATCAACAAACGCTCTGATGGCGGCCCCTGTTGCGCTGATCACGGTGCAGTGGAGATGCGTGACTATGCCAAGCGCAGGGTTGCGGAGCTGGGTGATGCAATCGAGGGAAATGTGCGCGTCAATGCGGCCGGCTGCATGAATCGCTGCGGTGAGGGGCCGTTGTTGGTGATCTATCCGGAGGGTGTCTGGTACCGCTATCGGACACGTGCCGATATCGATGAAATCCTGACCGACCATCTGTGCAAGGGGCGGACGGTCACCCGGTTGAGGATCGAATGACCGGCGAATTCGATCTCTCTCGTCTTCAGGAGCAGCATCTCTATGACGGCCTGGGGGAGGGACTCCGTTTCGGAGAGGAGTTGCGGCTCGCCGGCCCCGCAGGGGTGATCGAGGCGGTAATCTCGTATCCTGCTGCTCCTGCAGAAGTTTTTGCGGTGGTGATTATCTGTCATCCTCACCCATTGTATGGAGGCAGTATGACCAACAAGGTGGTGCATACGCTTTCGGAAAGCTTCAACGATATGGGAATGCTCACTCTGCGCTTCAACTTTCGCGGGGTGGGTCGCAGTGAGGGGCAGTTCGATCACGGAAAGGGGGAGGCCGATGACCTGTTGGCACTCTCCCGCTGGCTGCGGGAGCGTTACGCTGGAGCTCCCCTCTGGCTGGCCGGGTTCTCTTTCGGTGCCTATGTAGTCTTGCGCGCCCAGCCCGAGGTCATGGCGCAACGCCTGCTGCTGGTGGCTCCTCCGGTATCGATGTTCGATTTCGATCGGCTTGCACCTGTTGCTGTTCCGTGGATGGTCGTTCAGGGAGCGCATGACGAGATTATCGATTGTCAAGCGGTTGCCGACTGGGTACAGCGGCAGCGGGTTCGTCCGGTATTCCGTCTGATGGTGGATGCCGACCACTTTTTCCATGGGCGGACCAACCGGCTGAGACGGGCGGTGGAGAGTGGCTGGCGCCGTTTGTCCGGAGGGAGAGAAGCACAATAAAATTTCAATATTTGAAAAAGTTGGATTGATTGTGATAATGTGAAGGTGCGGCTTGCGCTGTCTGTTTCCGCACCGACCGCGTCTTTCTTCATATCATTTCGGTGCGGTGAACCGCCTGTGTTCCTGTTCTTGTGCGGGTCAAACATACCATAGCTCAGCCGATAGATGGTTTTTCCTCCCCCCCTTGGGTGGTATTTGGATGCGCGGCTCTCCTGTCGCGCCTTTTTACTTCCCCGATTGCAATGGTTGCCGAGCATTGTCAGTTTTGCTCGTGGCCCCCATCCCGTCCGTTGACCGGCTTTTATCGTCTCGGTATTCATGGATAACGTGGCCGAGTTTCAGAGATTTTCATTTTCAATGGCACCATGCCATTGAAAATGAAGGGGGCGGGAAATCGCACTTTTCCGGCCCCGCGTTGAAAAGGACCATGGATGGACTTTTTCAACATCCTGTTCAGTGCAGTGCATGACGGTCGTTTTTCTCTCTGGCGCCGCGAGGCGAAGCCGGCAGTTCTCCGGGGTGTATGGAAGGATGGCTCGAGAGAGCGTGGCGCCCGTGTTGCGAAGTGGTATATGGCCATCGAGACTTAATTTCAGTGGAAACAGCGGGATAGCAATCGACTCGGAATTTGAGCCTTGACCTTGCAGTGACTTTGTATGAAACTACCCCGATAACTGAGCGGGAAATCGTAGTTTCTGGGTGACGAGGCGTGCCTGGCGCCAACGCGGGGTTATTCCGCGCGTCATGGGTTTGGGACACAATATCGACTACAGCATATTTCCAGGAAAAATCGGGAGACGATGACAATGAGTGCAGACGCTGTTGATACCGGCAAGCGCCGCTTCCTGACTGCTGCCACGGCCGTGGTGGGCGGGATAGGGACGGCGTATGTGCTGGTTCCCTTTCTATCTGCCTGGAACCCCAGCGCCAAGGCAAAGGCTGCTGGCGCTCCGGTGGAGGCAGATATCAGTAAATTGGAGCCGGGCCAGATGATGACCGTAGAGTGGCGCGGCAAACCAATCTGGATCGTGCGCCGCACCGAGCAGAATCTCAAGGATCTGCCAACGCTCGACGACCAGCTGGTGGATCCCAACTCGGAGATGCCCCAGCAGCCGGAGTATTGCAAGAACGAGTATCGTTCCCGTAAGCCGGAGTACCTGGTGGCCATCGGGATCTGCACCCATCTCGGGTGTTCTCCCACCTATCGTCCCGACATGGCTCCGGCGGATCTGGGGCCGGACTGGAAGGGGGGCTTCTTCTGTCCCTGCCATGGCTCCCGTTTCGACCTGGCGACCCGTGTGTTCAAGGGGGTGCCCGCACCGAAGAATCTGGAGATACCACCCTACTACTATCTGTCTGACACCCGAGTGCTGGTTGGTGAAGATGGGGAGGCTGCCTAAATGAGTTTACTGTCCTGGATCGATGAGCGCTATCCGCTGACCAAGGTGTGGAACGAGCATCTGGCTCAATACTATGCCCCAAAGAATTTCAATTTCTGGTACTTTTTCGGTTCTCTGGCAATGCTGGTGCTGGTCAACCAGATCCTTACCGGCGTCTGGCTGGCAATGAGCTACAAACCGGATGCCGGGCTGGCATTCGGTTCCATCGAATACATCATGCGGGATGTGAACTGGGGCTGGTTGCTACGCTACATGCACTCCACCGGTGCATCGGCATTCTTCATAGTAATCTACCTGCACATGTTCCGTGGGCTGATCTATGGTTCCTACCGCCAGCCACGCGAGCTGCTCTGGATCATCGGGGTGATTATTTATGTGCTGATGATGGCCACGGCCTTCATGGGTTACCTGCTTCCCTGGGGCCAGATGTCCTTCTGGGGTGCGCAGGTGATCGTAAACCTGTTTAGCGCCGTACCCTATATCGGCCCGGATCTGGGGGTATGGATTCGAGGCGACTACGTGATCTCCGATGCCACGCTGAACCGCTTCTTTGCCCTCCATTTCCTGCTGCCGTTCCTGCTCGCGGCGGTGGTGTTCATCCACATCGTCGCATTGCACAAGGTGGGCTCCAACAACCCGGATGGCATCGAGATCAAGAAGGGGCCCAAGGGGAACCGCTGGAGTGACACCGCCCCGGCCGATGGTATCCCTTTCCATCCCTACTACTCGGTGAAGGATATCGTTGGAGTGGTGGGCTTCCTCATCCTGTTCGCGCTGGTCATCTTCTTTGCGCCGGAGATGGGTGGTTTCTTCCTGGAGCACCCCAACTTCGAGCCGGCCAACCCGATGAAGACTCCCGAGCATATCGCGCCGGTATGGTATTTCACTCCGTTCTACGCTATTTTGCGGGCCGTCCCTTCTGTGGCTGGTTCGGCATTTCCAGGGGTGGTGGCCATGGGGGCCTCTATCGCGATGTTCTTCCTGCTTCCCTGGCTGGATCGCAGCCCCGTGAAGTCGATCCGTTACAAGGGGATCATCTTCAAGGTCTGGATCGGTATCTTTGTGGTCTGTTTCGTGGTACTGGGTTATCTGGGGGTGCAGCCGTCCACACCAGGCAAGACTCTGCTCGCCCAGATCTGTACCGTGCTCTATTTCGCATTCTTCCTGCTGATGCCGATCTACAGCAAAATGGATAAAACCAAACCGGTTCCAGAGAGGGTGACCAAATGAGAAAACTGATTGCACTGTTCATGCTGGCTGTAACGCCCGCTCTGGGGCTTGCGTCCGGAGGGCATGTTCACCTTGAACACGCCAATATAGATCCGCATGACAAGGCGTCATTGCAGCGTGGGGCGAAGTTCTTCGTAAACTACTGTCTGAGTTGCCACTCGGCCAAATATCAGCGTTACAACCGGATGGCTCAGGATCTCGGTCTGACGGATCAGCAGGTGAAGGAGAACCTCATGTTCACCGCCGAGAAGATTGGTGACACCATGGAGATTGCCATGAGCCCTGCGGATGCCAATAAGTTCTTCGGTACTACCCCGCCCGACCTGAGCCTGATTGCGCGCGCCAGGGGGGTGGATTGGCTCTATACTTATCTGCGCAGCTTCTATCTGGATGATTCCCGTCCGACCGGGGTAAACAACGTGGTCTTCAAGGATGTCGGTATGCCCCACGTTATGTGGCAGCTGCAGGGGTGGCAGAAAGCTGTCTTCAAGGAAGACGAGCATGGTGGTGATCCGATATTCGAACGGTTCGAGCTGGTCAAGCCCGGCTCCTTGACGCCGGAGCAGTTCGATGGTGTTGTGAGAGATTTGGTAAACTTCCTCGACTATGTTGGCGAACCCTACAAGCTGGAGCGTCAGCGTCTGGGAGTCAAGGTGTTACTGTTCCTGTTCGTCTTCTTCATTCTGGCATACCTGTTGAAGAAGGAGTACTGGAAGGACGTCCACTAAGCGTGGATTATCTTTCCACTGCACGCAATAGTTGCTTTGCCGTTTGTCGTGCGGAAAAGAAGGGGGCGCGGCAATGGTTTTTATCCTTGCCGCGCCAACGTCCGCTTGCGGATGGCCGCAGGATCTGTAGCCTGCAGAGCAGGGCAGATGAGTGACAGTGCCACCAACCGGGGGAATGGTTCGCGGCGGTAACATGTGCAAGGAGAATCATTAAATGGCGGTGATTGCCAACCGGCGTACGATTATGACCCTTTTTTCCGGCAGCGAGGATCTCGATAGCCATCGGGTGCGCATCGTGTTGGCCGAGAAGGGGATCAATGTCGATATCAGCGACGTGGAACCTGACAACTTTCCGGAGGATCTGGTCGAGCTGAACCCCTACAATACGGTGCCTACCCTGGTGGATCGCGAGTTGGTACTGTTCGAACCCGCAGTCATCGTAGAGTATCTGGATGAGCGTTTCCCCCACCCTCCTCTGATGGCAGTTGATCCGGTATCGAGGGCTCGCTGTCGTCTCATGTTCTACCGCATCAAGAATGATTGGGATGGTGCGGTGAAACGCCTGTCTGCCGGCGAGAATGATAAGTCGGTAGCCAAAACGCGCAAGGAGTTGCGCGACAGTCTGACGGCCATCGCGCCGCTATTCGAGCGCCACCCGTTTTTCCTCAGCGATGAATACTCCCTGGTGGATTGTGCCATTGCTCCGCTGCTGTGGCGTCTTCCCCACCTCGGGATCTCTCTGCCCCCGCAGGCCAGGCCGCTTCTCGATTATGCCGACAGGCTGTTTGCGCGTGAGAGTTTCCAGCAGAGTCTGACGGAGGCCGAAAGGGAGATGCGTAGCTCTTGACCCGGCAACGATATATGTCGTATTCCGGGCTCAGGCAGGTACTGGAAGAAGGCGCGTTGCGGGGAAGAGGGTTGCTCTCTCGTCGAGGTCGCTCCAGTACATCCCAGCACTAGCGACATATGGAGTTCTTTCTCCGCGTACCGGAACACAGGGCTGGTGACATCCGGAAACAGTTGGTTCCATGATACTCGGGGGGCAGGCCGGGGTGTTGTCGGCCCGCAGGCTATGTTGTCCCATTCTGCCATAGAGTGGCTACCGTAAGGTGGGAGCCTTGCTGTGAACCGGCACGCCACGGTTGAATGCGATATGTTATGTAGTGATTGTTGCCGGGCTAATCCAATTCAACTCTATTTGGTGGTAGTGAGGTGCCATTGGTGACATCGAGTCGTCCTTACCTGATTCGTGCTATCTATGACTGGATTACCGACAACGGGCTCACCCCGTATCTTCTGGTCGATGCAACCATAGAGGGTGTGGATGTCCCGCGCCGGTATGTGGAGAATGGCAGAATAGTTCTGAACATCGCCCCGAGTGCAACAGCGGCCCTGTCACTGGGTAGTGATGCGGTCGAATTCAGTGCACGGTTTGGCGGGACCCCTGTACACCTGTATATTCCTGTCACCGCAGTGATGGCTATCTATGCGCGTGAGAATGGTCAGGGAATGATGTTCAATGAGGAGGGAGGCGGGGGTGATGGTGGTGGCGGAGAAGGAAGATCCACCGAGAGGGAGAAGAGCTCCTCTTCCCGCCCCCAACTGAAAGTGATCAAGTAATCTGGAAAACAGTCTCAGAACCCTTTCTCTCCCGGTTCAATCAGGAGGGGGCTGTTCTGGGGTGAAGACACTTTGTGTTCAGTTGGGGGATGCTGTTCCGGAGGTATGGTTGTCAGCAGTGATTCCGTTGGCGGGCCCCGGTGCGAGTGGACGGTCCGCACGATTGGGGTATCGGAGCGAGCTCTTCACCGGATCGTGGGTTCGGGGAGATCCCCCCGTCGAGTGGGGGATTGGTCGTTACGGGGCTTGGCTTCTCCGCTGGATGTGATTGATTGCTAGTCGATTTCGTCTTCCTCTGATAATTTCTCAGAGAAAAACACGCAAACCAACACCACAACACCAACGGTACCATACGCGGTTATTCTTCCAGTTGTTGGAATGGGGAGTGGCTGCCACACTCTCAGAGCATCATTGACTAAGAACAACCCAGCGACAACGATGAACAACGTGATTCTGAAATGAAACTTTGTTCCGGTATCCACTGATAAAACAGAAAGAAGCAGCGCCCCTAATGACACGAGCAACCCCAAAAAAGACATTGCTCCTGGAACAAAGCTTGGCGCAAGAGATAACACTGCCATAACTATAGATATCCAACCGATTGCGGTTTTGGCTCTTCCCCAGATCGAGTGAGTACCTTTCATTTAATACCTGCTGGATAAAGGTCCAGTCCTCCAAGATGGAAATAGATGGCATTGGCAAACCGCTCCTTGTTGCGGAAGCCTCTGCTGCGAACCTTGATCATCTTTATCCGGCTGTTGAGGCCTTCTGCGGGCCCATTGCTGACCTTCAGAACAATGGCATTCAAGATCCCCCACAGATGCCCCTTGATGGTCTTGGCCACGGCCTTGATGGGGGCGAGGCGGCTGCGCACCGCCCAGGATAGCCATCGCTCCCAGCCCTTGCGGGCCCAGGTCTTGCTGACATAGCGCCACAGTGACATGGCCAGTTCCTTGATCGCCCAGGCGCGGGCGGTTTTCAGTGTGCTGTCGCGCAGTGCCTTGAAACGCTGTTTCTGTTTGCGCGTCATGTTCTCGGGATTGTAGAGCCAGTCATATTTGCTGCCCTTGAGGTCTTCATGGCCTTCCGCCATCAGGGCTTTGTGCTCTTGGCGGCGCACCTTGTCGACGGCTTCACCGAGGTACTTGGCGACATGAAATTTGTCAAAGGCGATCTTTTCCGCTGCCCCCGGCAGGCCTTCCAG
>JALSRO010000410.1 GCA_026984715.1 Chromatiales bacterium
AGATGGATGTGAACGGGGATGTCCAGCTCGTCGGCCCAGGTCCGGATCTGCTCCAGCGGTCCGTTGGAGACGGTGTAGGGCGCATGGGGGGCGAAGGCGCAGCGGATCAGTGGATTGGAGCGGAACTGGTCACGTACCGCAATCCCCTTGTGCAGATATTCGTCGGCATCGGTGGCCCAGGCGGTGGGAAAGTCGATGACGATAAGCCCGACCACGGCGCGTATTCCTGCCGCGCTGGCGACATGGGCGGTGATGTCGGGGAAGAAATACATATCGTTGAAACAGGTGGTGCCGCTGCGCAGCATCTCGGCGACCGCCAGTTGGACACCGTCATGCACGAATTCACTGCTGACCCATCGGCTTTCGGCCGGCCAGATATGCTCATTCAGCCACTCCATCAGTGGCAGGTCGTCGGCCAGACCGCGCAGCAGGGACATGGCGGCGTGGGTATGGGCGTTCACCAGGCCGGGGATCAGCACATGCCTGGCAAGATGGTGGGTGGTTTGTGCCCTGTAGCTGGCAGCGGCTCCTTCAGAGGGTAGGATGTTCAGGATGCGGCCATCATGAATGGCGATGGCGTGGTTTTCATAGAGGGTGTCCGGCGGCTCTACCGGTATTATCCAGCGGGCGTGGATGAGTGTCTCGATCTCCTGCATCGCTATTTGGCGGCTTCGGTGGCGAATCCATGCAAGGCGGATTTGATTTTGCTGACCACGCTGCCGCAACCGATCAGGTTATGCCGTTTGGCCAGCCAGACCGGATCGTTGTAGCTGATCCAGGTCTTTCCCGTTCTGTCCTGCCAGATCAAGGCCTTCTGGGGGAGGTCGATTCCGACGGTCTGATTGCACTGCATCAGTACCGAGCCCAGTTTCGGGTTGCCGAAAATCAGCAGCTCCGTTGGCCGTAGCCCCTTGCCGACCTTCTCGGCTCCTTTCCCGTGATCCACTCTGGCGAAGATGGTCATCCCCTTGTTGCGCACTATTTTCTCCAGGCGCATGGCGGTATCGGCGACGGTGTGGTTGCTCTCTATGCTGATGATGCCGTTGTCCGCGAAAACAGGGGGCGCCAGCAACAGGGCGAGCAAGGTGAGAAGAGATCTGTGTTTCATGACTATCTCCTTGGATGGATATTCAGCCGCTCAACCGTCCGAAAATACGGAACCCGGCCAGATAGGTACCGGCGGCGGAACCCAGTGTACTCAACAGAAAGACCAGAAAAATGCGTGCAACACGATTGTGCCACCATCCTTTCAGATGGGATACATCTTTGCGCAGGCGGCTGAAGTCGCTGACGGTGGGTTTGCGCAGCCAGGTTTCAATAGCGGCAGTCACCATTCCGGCGCCGACCGTGGGGTTCAGCGAGGTCAGCGGGGCGGCGAGGAAGGCACCGATAACCGTAAGCGGGTGCGCCATGGCGATCAGTGCGCCAAGCGCCGCCAGTCCACCGTTGATCAGCACCCAGTCGGAGACCAGCTGCCAGCCGAGCTCCGGGCTGCGCATGAAGCCGATAGTAAAGCCGACCAGGATCAGGGCAACGATCAGCCAGGGAATCAGCTTCGGCCAGCGGCTGGGTGGCGGCAGTTTGTCCAGCTCGGCAATCACCTCGCCGGCCGGGCCGGGGAGCTGGTTCAGGTAGTTCCGGATCCCGCGCAGGTGGCCGGCCCCCACCACAGCCAGAATGTGCTTGTGCTCGGTAGCGTTGACCTCTTCCATCAGGCGTGCCGCCATGTAGCG
>JALSRO010000411.1 GCA_026984715.1 Chromatiales bacterium
CGCAAG
Source organism: Chromatiales bacterium (assembly GCA_026984715.1). Classification (GTDB taxonomy): domain Bacteria; phylum Pseudomonadota; class Gammaproteobacteria; order Thiohalospirales; family Thiohalospiraceae; genus DRMK01. The sequence goes on from JALSRO010000411.1 coordinate 7, forward strand.
GGCGAGGGGATGTTCGAGGTGGGATTCTCCGTCCGTGATGTGGTGCTGGACTACCATCGGGGCTGGCCCCGGATCGATGCGCTGGCGGCAGAGGCGGTATTCCACGGAGCAGGAATGAGTATCGATGCCCGCTCCGGGAAGATCATGAAGGCGCGTATCGACGGCACCCACGTACGTATCGCCGACTATCACGACCATCTGCTCACCGTGCTGGGTGAAGCCAGGGGCGATGCCGGTGACATGCTGCGTTTCCTGCGCAAAAGCCCGCTCGCCCCCTCCGCCGACCCGGCCCTGGCAAGGATGAGTGCAGCAGGGGAGGCCACTTTGGGACTCTATCTCGGCATCCCGCTCGGCAGACACCGGGACGGCAAGCAGGTGGAGTATCGTGGCATCGTAACCCTTCAGGAGAGCAGTTTCGGTTACCGGCTCGGCAGCGGGCATCTGGAGGCAACCAATATCGATGGCCGGGTACAGTTCGATCGCGAAGGCTATCACAGCGAGTCGTTGAGCGCCTTCATCTTCGACCGGCCGGCACGGGTGGCGGTGACCACCCGGAGGGAGGAGGACGATACGAGCGTTACCCGGATAGCCATCGATGGCCGGGTGTTGCCGGCCCCCCTGGCGCGTCAGCTGAAGTTGCCCTTACTGGAACATCTGGAGGGTGAAAGTGAATTTCGCGCGGTACTCGATCTGAGCTATCACCATACCCATCCCGGCATGGCGCTGGGAATTGAGCTGGACTCATCTCTCGAAGGGATCTCTTCTCGGCTTCCGGCACCCTTGCAGAAAGCGCGAAACGAGGCCAGAGTGCTGCATATCGAATGGGATGGCAGCAGGGATCGGGTAAGCTTCGGCTATGCCGGAGAGTTCAGTGGGGTTCTCTCCCTGAATGGTCACGGTGTGCTGCAGCGGGGTCATATCCTATTTGGTCCGGGTGATGTCCGGCTTCCGGGGAGCTCCCTGTTGCGAATCACCGGAGTGCTGGAGGATTTTGCGGCGGGTGAATGGTTGCAGCTGCTCCCTGGAGGGCTTCTCCATGCCGGCGGGGGAGAAGGTTTGTCCGGTTTGCGGGTAGAGCTGGATCTGGACAAGCTGCACCTGCTCCCCGCCACGATTGCGGTAGAGGGCGGGGGAGGAGGCGGGCGGCTTGCCATCGACCCCCGCTTCTGGCCAGCTCTCTCGGTAAATATCCGGGAACTTGGATATCAACGGCTGAAGCTGGGTTCCCTGCGGTTCGAGGCGCGATCCGCGAAACAGGGGTTGCTGATAGAACCGCTGCAATTGACGGCCCCCTACATGCAGCTTCAGGGCAAGGTCCGATGGCAGGTCAAGGGGGAGCAGCGGGTGGAGGCCGATCTGGCGCTGACCGCCGCAAATACCGGCACCATGCTGAAAGCGTTGGGCTTTGCCGCCATGGTGCGGGGTGACAACCTGGTGGCGAAAAGCGATCTCCGGTGGCCTGGATCGCCATTCGATTTCAACCTGCAGGCGTTGCAGGGTAACGTCCATCTCGATATCGGCAGCGGGCATATCGAAAGCATGGAGCCAGGTGCCGGCAGACTGTTCGGCCTGTTCAGCCTGCAGGCGCTGCCGCGCCGCCTGATGCTGGACTTTCGGGATCTGTTCGGCAAGGGGTTTCGCTTCGACCGGATCAAGGGAGACATCCGCCTCGAGGCGGGCAACGCAAAAACACACGATCTGCTGCTCGAGGGTCC
>JALSRO010000412.1 GCA_026984715.1 Chromatiales bacterium
CTTGCCGTCCCGCACTATCTTCAGTTCGACACGGCTTCCCACCCGCATCAGGCCGATCATGTTGCGCACATCGGCGCTGTCGTCGACCTTCTTGCCGTTTACCGAGACGATGATGTCTCCGGCCCGCAGTCCGGCATGTTCCGCTGCAGAGCCGGGCACTACGGCGCTGACGATGACACCGTGCCGGTCGGAAAGGGAGAATGCCTGTGTCAGCTCCGGGGTCAGATCCTGGACCTGGACCCCCAGCACTCCACGCTCCACCCGTCCATGGTCGATCAGCTGCTGCATCACTTCGTGGGCCATGTTGATGGGGATGGCAAAGCCGATTCCGATGTTGCCGCCACTCTGGGAGAAGATTGCTGTATTGACACCTACCAGCTCCCCTCGCAGATTGACCAGAGCACCGCCGGAGTTACCCGGATTGATGGAGGCGTCGGTCTGGATAAAGTCCTCGTATCCCTCGATTCCGAGCCCGGTTCTTCCCAGAGCGCTGACGATACCGGAGGTTACGGTCTGCCCCAATCCGAACGGATTGCCGATGGCCACCACGAAATCTCCCACCCGCAATCGGTCTGAATCGGCCAGTGGCAGCGCCGTCAGCCCCTTTGCCGCCACCTTGATCACGGCGATGTCGGTTGCCGGATCGGTGCCCACCAGCTTTGCCTTCAGTTTGCGGCCGTCACGCAGGGTGACCTCGATCTCCTCCGCCTTGTCGATCACATGATTGTTGGTGAGGATATATCCGCCGGCGGCATCCACTACCACTCCGGAACCCAGGCTCTGTGTGATTCGCTCCCGCGGCTGACGCGGAAGATCGAAGAAGTGGCGGAAGAAGGGGTCGCTGAGCAGCGGGTTCTGCTGAACGGCCACCCGCCCGCGGGTGGCAATGTTGACCACCGCCGGAGTGGCCTTCTCGAGCATCGGCGCCAGCGTCGGCAGCTCCTTTCCACTGCTGTCCACAGCGGGAAGTGTGGCATGAACCTGGCCGGACAGTACCATTGCCAGGAGAAGAATCAGGGTGTGGCGGACTGTTTTTTTCATTCGGTATATCCGTTTACTGTATCGGTTTTTTCGGAAAGAGAGACCGTGGGAAAGGGCTCAAGTTCCATACTGAGAGAGATATCGGCCCGGCAAGTATGTCAGCCGTGGCATGCCGTTGAATATCACAGGGTTCGTCCCCCTGCCTTCCCTGCAGCACTGGATGCGGATTATATGTTTATGTCATCGGGTTGACAGAAAAAAAGCCGCCCGGCAATCGATACCCGACGGCTTTTCTTTCTCGAGGCAGGTTCCGGATTCAGCTCTCGATAGCGATCTTGCGCGGCTGCACCCGCTCCTGCTTGGGGATGGTGATCTCCAGCACACCGTTGCTGAACCGGGCACTGATCTTCTCCGCATCTGCCGTCTCCGGCAGGGTGAAGCGGCGGAAAAAGCTGCCGCGGGCACGTTCCACACGCTTGTACTTCTGCAGCTCCTCCTGCGATTCCCGCTGCTTTTCACCACGGATGGTCAGAACCCCGTTCTCCATATTGATATCGATCTCCTTGGGTTCGACGCCGGGCACATCGGCCGTTATCACAAAGCGGTCCGCCTCTTCCTTTACATCGACCGCTGGCAGCCAGTCCGCGGCAACCACTCCATCGCCATCATCCCGATCGGCATAGCTGGCGATCACCTTCTCCATCTCCCTGCGCATCTGTTCCAGGGCGTTCCAGGGCTGATATTGAATCACACTCATTGTCATGACCTCCTCGTTTTACATCCGACTGCTGGGGTATATGAGGACAGCCCGATACGATTTCAACCGCACCCCTGCCGATGGAAGGAAATATTATTATTTATTAATCCCTCGTTCTTGCATTCTAGTCTGGCGAAACTATATTTGCCGTGGGAAGCTGATTGTTTTGTTTGATTGTGTTGTCGACAGGGAACTCTGGCTCCATTTAGCACTCTCATAACCAGAGTGCTAAAATGGGTTTATTATTCAACTTTACGAGGGAAGGATTAAGGCCATGTCAAACGATCTCGGTGTACCTGTTGCAGTTACAACCAACAGCCTGGAAGCATACAAGAATAGAATCAATGCCATACCGGTCCTGAGTGCGGAACGGGAGAGAGAGCTTGCTCTGCGCCTGCGGGAGAAGAACGACCTGGATGCGGCACGCCAGCTCGTGCTCGCCCATCTCCGCTTCGTGGTGCGCATCGCCCGGGGTTACAGCGGTTATGGACTACCGGAAGCCGATCTCATCCAGGAGGGGAATATCGGCCTGATGAAAGCGGTGAAACGCTTCGATCCGGCAGTGGGAGTTCGCCTGGTCTCCTTTGCCGTGCACTGGATTCGCGCAGAGATGCATGAGTATATCCTGCGCAACTGGCGTATCGCCAAGGTGGCCACCACCAAGGCGCAGCGCAAGCTCTTCTTCAACCTGCGTAGCTCCAAGAAGCGGCTCGGATGGTTCAACAGGGAGGAGGTTGATGCGGTAGCAAGGGATCTCGGCGTCTCCCCCGAAACCGTACTCGAGATGGAGCAGCGCCTCAGCAGTCACGACACCTCATTCGACAGAAGAGAGGAGGATGACAGCCACTCCCCTCAGGCACCCGCCGCTTATCTCGAGGATCAGCGCCCGGGGCCTATGCAGCAAGTGGAGCAGGCAGAGAGTGCCGCACTCAGCAGTGAGCGGCTGCAGCAGGCGCTCTCCTCGTTGGACGAACGCAGCCGGGACATCATCGAGCAGCGCTGGTTGAGCGAGCAGAAGAGCACCCTCCATCAACTGGCCGACAAATATCATGTCTCTGCAGAGCGGATCCGGCAGCTGGAGAAAGGGGCGCTGCAGAAGTTGAAAACGCGGGTGGAGCCGCTGGGGGTGTAATCCTGTACCCGGTCGTTGCGCAGGTGACAGAGAGAGGGGGTTGCGGTATCCTTCGCCGAATCTGTTACCGAGAGGTATGGTCACTCTGTCGCAGCAACCGGGGCCTTTCCCAGCATGAAATTCGAGATACCCGAACAGCAGCGCGTCAAGGCGCGTCACCCCCATGAGATCTTCCTGATCAATCTGATCGTCAACCACATCCTCATCTTTGTCAGCCTGATGGGGATGGCGACCTCCTATCCCCATCTACTGCTCGTCGTTCCTGTGACCTCCGTCCTGATCCTCGGGTACCTGTTGATTCGTTCGCGGCGCTCTCTCAGCACCGATCCCTGGTTCGTCAAGACCCATTGGCAACTCTGCGCCAGACGCAGCATGTTCTTCATCATCATGCTGGGCATCATGGCTGCCGCCATCGTGGTGATCCTGCTGATATCGAAGGGGAATCCGGGGCCACAGCACTACGCCTTTGGCGGTGTGGCGCTGCTGCCCACCATGCTGACGGTACTGGCGCTCATCATCATGGAGTCCGACGCAATGAACCAGGCCCGCCAGGGAATCCTGTCCAAGGGCATGGTGGAGCGCTACCCCAAACCGGACGATATCCCCGTCCTTTCGGAAGAGTAGATCATGGCGTGGAAAACCCCTCTCGGCATTCTTGCCGTTGCCGTGGTGGCCATCGCCGTGGGGCTGCTGCTGACACCAAAGACCGCAATGGAGAAGCGCACCAATCTCCCCTGGCAGATCACCATCCATAGTGACGGGAGCAGTGAGGTTTTCGGGTTGACACTTGGCCGCAGCACCCTTGCCGACGCCATCCACAGAATCAAGGAGCCACCGGAAATCACCATGTTTGTCTCACCCGAAGGGAAGAAGGTGGTCGAAGCCTATTTCGAGCGGGTGAAACTCGGTAACGTAAGGGCAAAGATGGTGCTCACCGCGGCCCTCAGTGAGAAGCAGCTCGAGCAGATGTATGATCGGGGTCTGCGGATCAGCAAATCGAGCGGAGGTGGGCGCAAGGTGACCCTCCACCCCGATGACATCGCCGTGGTCCACCGGACACCGATCAGCAACATAACCTACCTTCCCCATACCAACCTGGATGCCGGAACCATCACGCGCCTGTTTGGCACACCGGCCCAGCGGATCCGCGAACCGAAAAACAACGTGGTGCACTGGCTCTATCCGGACAAGGGGATCGATATCGCCCTCTCCGAAGAAAAGAAAGAGGTACTACAGTACGTTGCACCGGCCCGGTTCGAGCAGCTCACCGCTCCGCTGATACGATCGGGAACCGTGCTGGAGTAGCACAACCTCCCTCACCATAGCTCAGCGACAGAGAGAGGCAACCCCTTTTCTCGATCACTGCTCCACCAGCTTGTATATGGCCTGGTTCGCATTGGGCACGACGATTTCGGCGAGCCGATACTCGTCCACACCGATATTCTCCATCACGGGCCTGAAATCCCCATCGGCAGTATCGGCAGCAAGGATAGCATACCTCCTTTCGGGCGAAAGCAGCGTGGTCCGCAGTATCAGATTGCCGCCGACATAACGAAGAAAGGCACGCCCCCAAGGCCTGGCCAGCGGCTCGCCCACGAAGATCCCCTCTCCTGGCCATTGAACGGACTTCCAGTAAGCCTCCAACAACGTGTTGCCGCGGAAATAGTTGGGAACGAGGGTACTGACTTTGGGGAATTTTGCCAGATGATTGCACGGTTCGACCACGGTTCCATAACTTCCCGTCACTCCCGCTTCGAGCCAGCGCATCACACTCATCTGACCTCCTGTCGCAGTAAGGGCCCCCCCTGAGGATGTCAGATGATCTGCCACGGCTCCGGGACGATAGGTGTTGGTCTCGATGCCGCCTACTGTCGCCAGACCGGTGAAGTAGAACAGCACGTCAGTTTTATTCTCCACTATATTGCTGCTCGAGTAGTCTGAATTGTCTTGGTAAACGAGCTCCAGATTAACCCCGTATCTTCGCGGAAAAACAAAGGACTTGAAATCCGCATAGCGAGCACTGCGTAGTACATCGGTGGTACGAACGAAATATCCGGTTCCCGGTGGAAAGGTGTTGTCGGCAGCCACTCCGCGATCGATGAGAGCACGAATATCCGTCTCTGTCGCACCGGCGAGAACCATTGCGGGCCGAATACCATGATCATCGAAGGGCCTGGTGGAGTCGGAATCATAGTAATCCACAGGCTCCGTCACACTGCAAACATTGCCGGAGGTGTTACAGTACTTGTCATCATATCCACCCAACGCAAAGGCACTGGTTATCGACATACACCCCACCCGGTAGGGTTTGATCCAGGTCAGCGCATAGGCCTGTATCCCGTCCGGCAATGCCGCTTCGACGTCAGCGATCAGCGGCGCAAAATCAGCCGGCGAGATAGTGTTGGAGTCGTTTGGAATGGCCACATGAATAATGTTCTCGGCGGGGATCTCCCGTCTGGCCGCATAATAGGGAGCAACGGCCCGGGATACCGGATCATTGTCGTTGACAATGACAGCCAGCTCCCGCGCCTGCAGCGAGGTTCGCGGCAACTGGACGATGGGCGCTCCCTGCTCCAGCTTCTCATAGACAGTCAGCAACACCGTGGCTTCGGCGCTGGCGCCTTCGGGATCCGTTACGCGATAGGTAAACTCATCATAACCGTTGTACTCCGTGGGCGCAGAGTAGCGAAGCCCGTCGTCGAGCTTACCCCACCGCGGGCCGTTCACAACCTCCACCGTCAGAAGATCGCCCTCGGGATCCCGATCGTTGGCAAGCAGATCCAGCGCAACCCTCTCACCCTGCTGAACAACGACAAAATCATCCATCGCCAGCGGCGGATCGTTCTTCCCGGCGATTTCAACCGTTACATCGGCAGTGGCCAGAGCACCATCCGGATCGGACACTGTGTAGGTGAACGAGTCGTAACCGTTGAACATCGGAGCAGGAGTATAGATAACAGTGTTGTCCGGGGTGATGGTGGCGGTACCATGGAGAGGACCGGATGATAGAGCGGCGACAGTCAGCGAATCACCATCCGGATCGGTGTCGTTGGACAGTACTTGAATCTCCATCTGACCGTTCTCCGCCCCACCTACCCTGTCCGGGTTGGCACGCGGAGGGTCATTCACGGCCCCAACAGTAATCACCACTTTGCCACGAGCTTCCCTGCCGGACGCATCTGCGATGGAATACACAAAGCGATCTTCACCAGAGAAATCGGGAGAAGGAGTGTAGCGCACCATGTCACTTTCAATCTGTGCGGTACCGTGAATCGGGGAAGAAACGGCATTCAGCCGAAGGAGATCCCCCGCATCGTTGGCAAGCGGCTCGATGGCAATGGCAACGTCTTCTTCGGTAACGACAAAGTCATCCCTGGCAACGACTTTGGGGATGTCGTTTTCATCTGCATCTCCGAGGTTAGGCTGACAGCTTGCCACTGGAAGAGCTGCCATAATCAACAATACCCCACGGAGGACGCCCTTCATCATAGTTTTTCCTGTAACGACAGATATTGGAATAATCGGTGAGCATGACAAATATACAGGATACCCGCCATGGCAGAAAGAGCCACCGGCTCTTCGGAACACGGCTAGTTCATTGCGCCATTATCGGGAGTAATGTGCTGCCTCAGCAGATTCAGAAGAACTGCTTCACGTTCCAACGGCCATAACCGCCGGGGATGATCCAGATAGAAAATGCCGGAGCCGGAGAAGGTCTCTTTCAGGAACCAGATCCCCTGCTGTCCAACAGGATAAACGAGATCGCTGCTACTGATGGGTTTCCTTCGGGAAGTGAGCCTGAGATATATCTGCTCCCCACCAGGCGAGCCCTGGTATACCCGGGCAATCTGCAAAATACCGATGTGCGGGCCGTTGGGTTCTGGCTCCGCTTCGCTTGTCAATGTCGCCCTGACGATGAGCTGCGAGCTGTCGAGCAACTCTTTGTCAGACAGCTTTACCCACATGGCATCCGCTGTGCCGACGAACAGCCATATCAGGGCAAGGTGAATAACAAGTTTTCTCATTCGATTTTCAGCTCCGATTCCTACGGAGGCGCGAGGAGCGGTTTCACCACTCCTCGCTGTTTATCATCAAATCAGGCCATTACAGACTCCCGAGAACTGCTGCTCCTTCCAAACCTGAACAGCAGCCCCAGACCCGACAGCATCAACCAGAGTGCCGACGGAAGCGGCACAGGGGCAGCCGAACCGTAGAGTGCGACGACACCATCGATATCATCTTGCTGCAGGCCGGCAATCGGTCCACCATAGTAAGGGTACATTACCGCATTGGGATCCGAGCTGTGCGCAAGCCCGATAGCGTGGCCAATTTCATGCAACGCTACCGAAAAGATGTCTATATCGCTGCCAATACCCCAGGTATCTCCTGTATCAAAATGGATATCACCGGCAGCGCTGCTACCGTTGGCGGGCGGGAAATAGCCATGGGCAAGGACTCCTCCATCCCCGTCGAAGGAGTGACCGCCTATCCGTATATCACCTTCGGCCCCGGGGGCATCGAACGAATCATCACTATCTGTTATCTCCGAAAAACTGATACCAGATACCGCCTCCCATGCATTGAACGCTCTCTCTATCTCCGACTTGAATCCCGCCGGCATGAAATCTGCCAATGATGATATCGTCCCGGAGCACTCCCCGCCACACCCGACACCATCCGGCATTAGACTCCATGTCACCGACGCAGGAGTTCCCGGGGTTGGATCACCCCACTTCCCGGGATCGGTGGGCCCCAGTTCATACCCCGTCGATACATAGAGCCCATCTGGAACCATGTACAAAGATGCTTGGCTTTGTGCACAAAAAAGCAGCCCCGACAGGGCCACAGCAAGTCCAACTGTTTTTATTAACCCGGCAACAATATATGTCGCATTCAGGGCTCCAGGCAGGCGCCGGAACAAGGCGCAGTGGGCAGGCAAGGGTCGTTCCCTTGCCAAGCACTGGAACGCAGGGCCGGTGCCTGCCTGAAGCCCCTAACTCTATGATATTCAATGACAGGCCGTGGCGTGCCGGCCCGCAGGCTGCGTTACCCCATCTTGCTGTAGAGTGGCTACAACGGCGATGGGCCGCCTTGCTGCGAACCGGCACGCCACGGCTGAATACGATATATATTGTTGCCGGGTTAATAGTTTCATTTTTCCCCCGAAATTTCTCAAATCAAACAGCAAGATATCGTCATCCTCCCCCCTGTTCTCA
>JALSRO010000413.1 GCA_026984715.1 Chromatiales bacterium
CGGGCCGTGGTCATTGCCGTCAACAAGTGGGACCACCTGGCCACTGAGCAGCGCGACAGGGTGCGGAGGGAGCTGGATGTGAAACTTCCGTTTCTGGACTTTGCCCGGGTCCACTTCATCTCTGCGCTGCACGGTACCGGAGTGGGAGAGCTGTTTGGATCGGTGCAACGTGCCTATCGTTCCGCGATGGTGCAGATTCCCACGCCCAGGTTGACCCGTCTGCTCGAGGATGCGGTGATGGCGCACCCGCCGCCGCTGGTCCGCGGCCGCCGTATCAAGTTGCGTTATGCGCACCAGGGGGGGAAGAATCCGCCGGTAATCGTCATCCATGGTAACCAGACGGCGGCGGTGCCCGATTCCTACCGGCGCTATCTTGGCAATATCTTCCGCAAACAGTTGCATCTCGAGGGAACCCCGCTACGCGTCGAATTCAAGGGAGGGAGCAACCCCTTTTCCGGGCGCCGCAACAAGCTGACGAGACGCCAGCAGGAGAAGCGCCGGCGGTTGGTACGTTTCGTCAAAAAGAACAGGTAGTGTATGTAATCGGCAACGTGGCCCCGTCAGGCTCCCCTGCAGGGTCGAGAGGTCGAGGGAGTGTGCGATGAGCAGGATGTTATCGGTATTCGTTTTCCCGCCGGTTGTCGTGGCGGCACTGTCGTTTCCACTCTTCTCGGCGGCTGCTCCGCTGGGTGTCGGGGTGGTTTCATCGCAATCCAATATCTTCTATGGTGGGGGGATCAGTGCCGGTTCCGGTGCCATCGACTATGTGGAGCTGTCACCCATGATCGGCATGCACCTGGACGCCAGGAGCTCCGTTGGGGCGACCTTTCTCTACCGCTATCGCAGCGACAAACGCAACGGCCGGAAGATTACCACCCATGACTACGGCGCCTCTTTGTTTGCCCGCTACCGTATCACCCCCTCGTTCTACCTGGAGGCCGACTATGAATATCTTGACCATGAGTCTCTCTCCGCCGCCTCCTCCAGGGAGCGGCGGCAGTACTACGGTTTCCTCGGCGGAGGTGGGGTGAGTACTCCGATTGGGGGAACTACGGCCATGTATATGAGTGTGCTATACAACTTCACCTATGACGAACGGGACCATATCTATAGCGAGCCATGGGTGTTCCGTTTCGGCATCAGCGTAGGATTCCACTGACACGGCAATATATCGTATTCAGCGGTGGTCTGTCGCTGAATATCACGGGGCCAGGGGTTTCGGGAAGGCAGCGGCCTTGCGTTCCAGTGCCTGCCTGAAGCAATGAATGGGGCAAGATCCATTGCTGCGAACAGGCGGTCGCTTCTCTGTCGAGATTCTGATGCCAGGCGGTCAGTGGGTTGTATCGGTGGTGGGAATCCAGTCGATATTCTGCCGATCGTCGAGCATCGCCTCGAATCCCGCTGCGGTCATGGGTTTGCAGAAGTAGTACCCCTGCACCTGGTTGCACCCTTCACCGTGTAGAAAGTCGAGCTGCTGCTCTGTCTCGACGCCTTCACCGGTCACCCTAAGCCCAAGACTCTGCGCCATTACGATTATGGCCCTGGTCAATGCGGCATCCTCCTTGTCCGTGGTGATGTCACGAACGAAGGTGCGGTCGATCTTCAGGGCATTGAATGGAAAATGCTTCAGGTAGCTGAGCGCGGAGTAGCCGGTACCGAAGTCGTCTACTGCCAGATGAATCTGCATCTGACTCAACTTGTTGAGGATTC
>JALSRO010000414.1 GCA_026984715.1 Chromatiales bacterium
CGTGCAGCGTCTCCGCAAAGGGGAGCAGCTGCTGACCCACGGCAGTGCAACCCTGAAGGGGGTGCTCCAGGTCAGCGATCGGGAGCGTTTCCGAAGCAGCTTTCGGCAGGGGATTGGCCGGGGGCGTGCTTTCGGTTTCGGTTTGCTGCAGATCGTTCCCCTGGCTGGCCCTTTTGAATTCTGAATCGACTCATGACAAACAAGGAAACCATCATGTCCCAAAAAAACAATCCGTTGCAAAATACCCGTATCGAGTACCACATCCTGCAATCCTTCCCGGTCACCTGTCTCAACCGTGACGATGTGGGAGCACCCAAGACCGCCGTGGTCGGTGGCACCACCCGCGCCCGGGTCAGCTCCCAGTGCTGGAAGCGTCAGGTACGACTGGCCCTGCACGACTTTGGTATCAAGCTAGCGATGCGCACCAAGAAGGTCGATGAGGTGATCCGCAAGGGCTGTCTGGAGCGCGGTGCCAGTGAGGAGCAGGCCCAGGCGTGTGGCGAGACCATCGCCAAGGCGCTCACCAAGGACACCCTGCACTTCTTCACCGAGGGGGAGGCGGCCGCATTTGTCGATTATGCGCAGGAGAAGGGGTTCGACGCCGGCCAGATCAAGGAGAAGGAGATACACAAACTGGCCAAAAAGAGCCTCAATCCTGCCGTGGACGGCATCGACATCGCTCTCTTTGGCCGCATGGTGGCCCAGGCGGCGGAGCTGAATGTGGAGGCCGCCTGCTCGTTCGCCCACGCCATCTCCACCCACCGGGTGGCCAACGAGGTGGAGTTCTTCACCGCCCTGGACGATCTGCAGGAGGAGCCCGGTTCCGCCCACATGGGCAGCCTGGAGTTCAACTCCGCCACCTACTACCGCTACATCTCTCTCGATCTGGGGCAGCTCTGGCAGACTCTCAACGGAGAAGCCCTGCCGCAGACGGTGGAGGCGTTCACCAAGGCACTCTACGTCGCCCTGCCGAGCGCACGCCAGACCACCCAGTCAGGCGCTTCTCCCTGGGAGTTTGCCCGGGTACTGGTGCGTCGCGGGCAGCGTCTGCAGGTGCCGTTCGAGACCGCGGTAAGATCCCGGGAGGGTGGCTTCCTCCAGCCCAGCATCGAGGCGATGAACGGTTATCTGGAGAGACAGGAGAAGCTGGCCGGCTCCCTGTTCGGCAAGGTGGCCGACTACACCTTCGGTGAGGATGAGAGCTTCTCCATCGACCATCTGGCCTCCAGGCTGGCATCACACGCCGAGGTGCGCGATGCCTGAGCCGCTACTGCTGATGTGGCTGGAGGCGCCGCTGCAGTCCTGGGGGGCAGATTCCCGTTTCGGCCGGCGTGACAGCCTCGACTTTCCCACCCGTTCGGGGGTGCTGGGGCTGATCTGCTGCGCCCTGGGGCGGGGAGGAGAGCAGCGGGAGTGGTTGGCGCACATGTCCGGATACCCGCAGGAGGTCATCGCCTATGTGCGCCAGCGCGGCGAAGGGGTACCGCAACCGCGTCTGCCACTGCTGCGCGATTTCCACATGGTGGGCAGCGGCTATGACCACCGGGATCCCTGGGAGACTCTGTTGATCCCCAAGACCAGCGAAGGGAAAAAGGCTGTGGGTGGCGGCACCAAAATGACCTACCGCTACTACCTGCAGGATATGGCATTCGCGGTCATCACCCCACTGCCGGAAGCAGAAGCGGAAGCCATCG
>JALSRO010000415.1 GCA_026984715.1 Chromatiales bacterium
CAGGAAGGGGCGATTTTCCTCAGTGCGTGACCGAAGCCACCATGGAAGGCTGAACCTTTGTATTCTGGTAGAGCGATCTCGCTGACCGCCACCATCCGAAAACGGTATTTGGCGATGGCGAGAACCATTGCCATGAAGCACCTCCCCCAGCCTTTGTGTTGTTATCAGGGCTGTGCCGCACCCCGCCAGGCCATCAGTAGTTGCTAAGATAGTTTTATTATGCACCCGTCGGTGGCGGTAATCAATGATGCTTTTGAGTCATCGGCCGAATCTGCGGACAGGCCGCTGCGCATCAACTGGTTTGCGGACTATCTCATAAAGGCTGCCACCATCCGAAAAGCAGTGCTTGGGGAGTGTTGCTGCCCGGATTGCTTCTGAAACGCGCCAGATAAAGGGGGAAATGCGGGTTTGTGCCAAACAGGAGGTTCAACTGCCTTGTAGAACATCGATGTGCGGAAACGGCCATGAGCAAATGGCCATTCTTTCCACTCGGCTCTTCACCCACACGATTTGGTGAAGAGCCTTCCTTTCTAGGGCAATCCGGGCGACTATTCCGCCTACGCCATGGCGACGTAATCTCCCCCGGCGGCGCGGGCCTTCTCCATCGCGTCGGTGACGCGGGTGAGCATGGTGTTGGTGTCGTCGCCGGTGCGCCAGGCGGTCACGCCGAAGGCTGCACCCAGGCTGCCACCGTCCTGGCGGGGGGTTGGCTGCTTCTGGATCTGCTGCACCAGGCGCTCCGCCAGTTCGCACGCCCCCTGGCTGGAGGTCTCGGGCAGCATCATCAACCGCGCCATCCGGATCATGGTATCGTGAAGAGCCAGATCGGAGGCCAGATCCTCTATCCTGCGCAACTGCTCCCCGAGATAGGGCAGAAATCTGCGATTGAACTCCGGATGCCGTTCGATCCAGATGCATGCCGCCTGCAGGGGCACCGAGATCAAGAGAATGTCGTCCAGCGCTACCGGCATCACTTCATGTGGAGCCGAGTTGAGCAGGGTCACCGTATCGATTCCGTCCCCCGGTCCAAGAATACAGAGGGTAATCGTGCGCCCCGTCTCGGGATTGATCCGCGTCACCTCGAGTCGCCCCTCGAAAGGAGTGGAAATCGCACGCCAACCTGCGCTCCTTTGATACCACCAAGCCGAATATCGCCGAGGGGCTGATTTGGGCATCGCTGTGCACCGCCATCCTCAAACGCTACGCTTTGATACAGGCATTTGCCAACAATTTGGCATCAAGCTCCGGAATGGCTCCCCTCTTTGCATTGCAGGAAAAATGAGGGGATGTGTGAGCATGGATGGATTTTTTCAAGGGTCATCCAATTCATGAAATGGCAGCGGCTGGCGCTCTATCTTCAGATAAGGGAATAGTTCCCCTGTTTGCAACGAAGGGCATCACCCTCTTTCCCACCCTTCTTTTACGGAGGCCGCCGAACTCCTCAGACGCCTGAATCAGGTGGATGGAATGCGAGATTCTCTTCGATTCAACGCACGCAGGAAAGGCATTGCCGACAGAGGGGGAAGGATGCATGCGAGAACCTCAGGTATCTGTCCCTGAAGATGACCACACCGAATCACCACCCGAACAGATGGCATTCAACCCCTGCCGCCTCCCAAGTTCAATCTACCGGAATGGCAAGTTTCCCGGAATAGTTCAGTTCGTAACCACCGGCCTTGTTGGGAACACCCAGTATGCGCAGGTTCTGGGCAACATCACTGCTGCTGTCTCGCGGTGTTACCCTGCCCCCGAGGTGGTAGGTGCCATCCGGCTCCAGCGTCAACAACCCTTCCACCTGCAGAGGACCATCGTTATCCCTCAACTTGCCGATTATCTGCTGTTTATCGGTTTTCAGATCGAGGGTGAAACCGCCCAACTGAAGCGTGGAACCAACCACTGCCGCAGCGCCGTTCCAGCGAACCCGACCGGCCCCTTTGACAATCCTCCCATCCGCAAGCGCAGCATCCAGCCCGTCGAAGATCAGTTCTCCACGCAAGCGGGGTACCGGATATGGGGTCAGCGCCTGCACCCTGGCAATGGGGAGCCGTCCATGCAGCCCTTCCACGTAGAGGGTTCCTCCCAGGGTTTTTCCTGCTCGGGTGTTCAGTTGCAGGTCACGATCCCTGCTGCTCAGCTCCAGCTCCAGACGTCCCAACAGAAGCGGCAGAAAGTGCACTTCCCAATGAACGTTTTGCAGGCGCACCTTGCCACCAAGCTGCACTGTCCTGGCTGTCCCGGACCAAATGCTGCCATCGATCCCGGCCATGGCGACCCCCGCTCCCGACTCCTCCCGCAGCAGGCGATAGGCATGGGCCGCAGGGAAGGTAGCCACCAGAAAAAAAAGATAGGCAACCAGACCGAACAGTGCCAACCGTACCCATCGTCTCATGCGCCACCCTCCGCCAAGCGCAGGCGGGCATCCACCAGGCCAGGGGAGTCATTACGCTCCACTGTCGCACTGACAATACGGATACCGTTCTCTTTCACTAGCTTCTCCAGCCAGGAGGCCAGCCGATCGAAACTGGCCGCCTCGAACCAGATTCGCACCTGTTTTCCATCCGGTTCTACCCGTTTCATGGCACCCCCCAACCCCTGCTGTTTGGCTGTCTGGTCGACCAGGGAGAGCAGGGACTGCCCTCTCAGTCCCTTTGTCCCGCCTCCCTTCCCCGTCGCTCCCCGCAACATCTGCGCTTCGACTGCGGCCTCCTGCATCCACTGCAGCAGAGCACGCTGCTGTTCCACCTCCCGTTTCATCCCGATTCTGGCATTCATTACCGGTTGCCAGAGCAGAAAATAGATCAGGACAAACAGTACCGCAGCGGCACCGATGGAGAGCATAACCCGCTCCCGCGGCTGCAACCCTTCCCAAAACTCGACAATCTGCCCGATTCCTTTCATTGCCCGCCCCCTATCTTGATACGTGCCTCCACATGCTTGTTGCGGGACGATGCCGACAGCACCTCGATGGCCTGGGCTGTGTTCTGTTTCAGTTTCTGCTCCAGTTCATCCAGCTGCTGCAGACTCTTTAGCCGTATATCCAGAACCATCCTGCCCTCTTTATAGTTGATCCCCTTCAATGTGGCACCCGACACCGATTGCAAGGGCGGCCCGGCCTCCGCCATCAGCGCGAAAAATCCCGCCCCTCCGCCCTGACCCCGCAGGGACTTCAGGGCACGCTCTGCCTGCAGTTTCGGATTGACGATCCGCTTGATGGAGGGAAAACCCTGCCGGAAACTCTGCTCCACCTGCTGTACCAGGCGCTCTTTCTCCGCACTCAGGCGTCGGTACTCCACCGCAGCCACCGCCCCCTGCACCAATAGCAGGGCACCCAGGAGGGCGGCGACAGGACGCCAGGGACGCCACAGCTTGCCAAGGCGCTCGCGCTGGCTGTATGCGCCCTGCAGCAGGTTGATGGCGTTGCCACCGCTTTCTTCATAGCCAACGGCGAGCCGGGACAGCAGGCTGGCGCCACACTCGGCGCGCTGGAACTCCACCCCCTGTGGCAGCAATGTATCCAGAGCCTTCTCTTTGTGATTGCGGCAGTCTGCAATCTTCAGATGCCGTGGTATCTCTTCGTCCCCTGCATGTTGCAGCAGCTGCCCGAGCAGCAACGACAGGTTCTCGGTGTCACAGCACAATCCGCTCTGTACGCCGGTCCGAATCCAGGTAACCGCTTCACCGACCACCACACTCCACTCCCGCTCACCGAGCGGAATGGCGAGCAGATCGGGTACCATCAGTTTCACGGGGATCCCGGCCGCGGTGAGGCGCTCCAGCCAGCGGCGCATCTGTTCGTGCGCCACTACGGCGACCGCAACCTCTCCTTCACGGTAGCTGCCCAGGGCGAAATGCAGCTGCTCCACATCGTCCGCCAGCAGCTCCTCCAGCAGATAGGGAACGGCCTGCGCCTGGCGCTGACGGTTGGAGGTAGGTACGGCGACTGAGGTCAGAATCACCCGATCGGCAGGCACCAGCACTATCACCTGGCAGCCGGAGGCGCGGCTGGCGATCTCTTCCAGCGGGAGATGCTGTGGTGACGCCGAAGACTCTCCCCGCTCTCCGACCCGCAGGCAGGCAACCCGCTCCTGTTCGGTCAGGTGGATAAACAGCTTGTCCATCGGTTCAGTAGTCTCCCTCAGTGCGTAACACGGTGTATACCTTGTATCTGCGTTGTCCCCGGGGCTTGGTGCGCTGGATGAGCGAGCGCAGTGTCACTTCACCCTTGTCGAACTGGGCGAGTATGGTGGCCAGGAAATAGTCACTCTTCACATCGCAGTTGTTTTTCCAGTACTGCTCAAATCCGCGCTCGTTGGTTCGCAGTGCCTGGAATGCCGGCAGCTCGAAAACATCCGTAATCTTATCAAACCCCTTGCGGCTCTGCTTTTCCAGCTGCTTCCTCTTCTCCAGCAATTTGTCTATATCGTCCGTAGTGACATATTTCAAAGAGGCCAGGACCTCTCTCGACGCGGTGTTGATATTGATTCTGGTTCGCCCATCGGCGGGCAAGACAGCAACATATTTCTCCAGTTTTCGATACTGCTCGGCCGGCATGATCAGCATCAGTTCGCTGGGAACCACCATGGGGGTGTTCCCGGTACGGTAGGGCGGATCGAGCCGGGTATATTCACCATCTTCGGCACCATCCATCCCATGGGGATCGCTGTCTGCATCGATCCAGTCCGCCACCCGATCTGCCAGACCGGGAGGAAGCTCCAGCAGCTGCAGCAGCCTCTTGAACTGTTGCAGCTGCTGTACATCTATCCGCCCATCCCCATCGACCAGATTGTTGAGGTTGAAACGCCCTTGCAGATCCGCGATGCGGCCGCTGATCATGTCACCTTCGGCACCATCGGGCGCCGGAAACTGTACCGGCTTGTTCCAGTCCTCCATCCGGTGATCCGTCTTGTTACTGTCGATATCCTTGAGCAGTGCCTGCCGTGCTATGGTCTCCATACCAAGGGCAAACTGCCAGGCCTGGATGCGATCCAGGATGTTGGCGGTGCGGCGGATATCCAGCTGCTGCTCCGAAACCATCGCTACGGCAACGACGGAAATCAGGGCAGTGACCAGAACCGCGGTGATCAGGGCGATTCCCCGCTCGTGCTTCACTATTCGCTCTCCCTTGCCAGCGGAAACAGACGCCGGATTCGCCCCCACCCGGCCAGTTCGACGGTAACCTCGACGGCGACCGGCAGGGTCGACTGCTTCTCTTCCTGCCCCTGGTTGAGCGCTGGCCAGGTCTTGCTCCATTTGAGCTTCCGGTTTAGGAAACGCAGCTCGAACTCATCCACTCCATCCAGCAGAGGCTGGGTGTAGGTCGGCTTTTCGTCGCTGCGATCCAGCATCAGCCAGCTGTAACGTATCAGGCTGCCATCCTTGACGGCATAGGCCACCCGCTGCAGAGTGCTGCGCCGAGTGTAGGCAGGATTGTTCCAGCCGTTGCGGGTAAACTCCAGACGGTAGGCCTGCTGAGGAGTATGGATGGGCGGCTTGCTGTCTCCCCAGGTGTCCCGGACAGGACGATTGACCACCTGACGCAGATCCCTGCCGAGAAACAGGAACGCCATCTGCAGTCTGGCCAGCTGTTCAGTGCGCTCCAGGCTCTGCTCCCGGTTGAAGAGGGCGGCACGCAGACTACCATAGGCCAGAGTAGAGAGTACCGCAAATATGGCCAGGGCTATCAACAGCTCCAGGAGGGTGAAGCCGGCCCCTCTTCGTGCGCCACGGTTCATTTCTGCGGCTGCCCTATGAGCGCAATCAGGGTGGCGAGCGGCCGCTTGTCGTCCGGGTGTTTCAGGATCTGCATCTGAACCTGGCGGATTTCGGGACGCCCCTCGATGGCGGTTACCTTCTGTACCCAGTACCACTCCCGTCCCGCCATCAGGGCAGAACCCTTGGTGGTATCCGCTTTCGGCCAGGCCTGGGTCAGCTGCAGTTCGGTAATGCGGTTCTCTGCCACCCAGGTGGCGAGGGTGCGATCCTGCAGATAGGTGGCATTGGCCAGATAGCTGCTGACCCCCTTGCTTAACGCGCCAAGGGCGATTGCCAGCACCACCAGCGCCACCATCACCTCCAGCAGGGTAAAACCGTGTGCTCCCCGTCGCCCCAAGGGGGGGGAGTGAAGGAGTCTGTTATGGCACCGGTTCCTCATCTCACGCAAACAGGAGACGTTGCTAATGCTCAGCCAGCCATTCGGCAAAGTCCCTCTCCTTGCTGTTGCGCAGATCCAGCTCACCCAAGGCGTTGCCCGACAGGATGTAGTCGGTATCGTCTCCCCCTTTTATGTGCATCTCGAAAGGTGTACTTTCACCACTGGAGAGGAGGAAGAGCATCACCCCATCCTCCTCACTATCGGATTCGGGTGTACTCTCCACATCCTCCAGCTCGAGGCGGAGTTCCGGAGGCAGTTTGCGGGTACGGAAGGTCTCGTCATCCTCGACCGGCTGCCACTGATCCCCCTCCAGACGCAAGAATTCGTAGCGATCAGGATGGAACCGCACTGCCAACTGCTGGTTTTTCAGTATCCCCTCCTGACGAAACAGCGTGATCAGGGCAGCAATACGGCGTGACTCCTCCTCCGCCCGCCGGTCCAGTCCACCACTGTCCACCGAGAGCGATGCAAAACTGAGAACGATGCCGATGATGACCAGCACCACCAGCAGCTCGATCAAGGTGAATCCGCGCGCGCCGGACGATCCGCCGCCGTTGCCGACCTGGCGGAGATGCCTCACTCCAGATTCCAGTTCCCGATATCGGCTGCGACGCCACTGCCTCCCAGCTGCCCGTCAGCTCCCAGGGTATAGATGTCTATGGCGCCGTGAGCACCCGGATTGAGGTATTGATAGGGATTGCCCCAGGGATCCACCGGCAACCGATCGATATAACCGCCCTGTTTCCAGTTGCGTGGCTCCGGATCACCGGAGGGCTCCCGTACCAGCGCCTCCAGCCCCTGCTCCGTGCTGGGGTAAAAGTGGTTGTCCAGCTTGTACAGATTCAGGGCACCTTCGAGTACCCGAATGTCCTGCCGGGCCTTGGTGATACGCGCCGTATCGGGGCGATCCATAATCCGTGGCACGATGACGGCGGCCAGAATACCCAGAATCACCACCACCACCATCACCTCTATCAGGGTAAAACCCTGTATGCCACGACACCTCTTCAGTTTCTCTCTTTTCATCTCACTCATTCTCTCGAACCACACCTCTCTGGAAAATCTCTTGCCGCACGGCACGGCACTCCGCCCAACAGCCGTCAATGCACCAACTGATTCATATCGAATATCGGCAACAGAATCGCCAGCACGATAATCAGCACAACCACCCCCATCACCAGAATCAGCGCCGGCTCCAGAATCCCCATCAGGGCGGAGACGGCTGTCTCCAGCTCGCGCTCCTGGCTGGTGGCTGCCCGCTCCAGCATCTCATCCAGATTACCACTTGCCTCACCACTGGCGATAAGGTGGACCACCATGGGAGGAAAGTAGCCACTCCGCTGCAGTGCACGGTGAATTGAGGAGCCCTCCCGCACCCGGCGTGCTGCTTCTTCCACCGCCCGACGCATGGGAAGGTTGTTCACCACTTCCGCTGCGATTCGCATCCCCTCCAGTACCGGTACCCCGCTGGCGTTCAGAATACTGAAAGTACGGGCAAAACGAGCGGTATTGAGCCCCCGCACCAACCTTCCAACCAGCGGAAGACGCAACAACCAGCGATGCCAGCCGCTGCGAAACCGTTCGCGCCGCAACAGCAGATTGAACACCGTAACCGCCGCCACGAGCAGCACCACCAAGGGCACCCCCCATGCGCTCAGAAAATCACTGACAGCAATCAGACCCCGGGTCAACAGTGGGAGTTCCTGGCCGATGTTATCAAATACCCCCACAACCTGCGGGACCACATAGGCCAGCAGTACCACGACCACCAGCACCGCCACGACGATCATCAACACCGGATAGATCAACGCCAGCCCCATCTTCTGAGAGAGC
>JALSRO010000416.1 GCA_026984715.1 Chromatiales bacterium
TCGGACAATGCTCCCGACTACCTCGATGCCAATGACGGGAAGGTGACCACCTCCCTTGGGGGTGGGGCCTCAGGGCCGGGGCTGTTGCTGCTTCTTCTGGTTGGGCTGCTGCGCCGTATTCCATTGCGGCGTGCGTTGCCGCTGACACTGCTGCTCTTCTGCGGGCAGGGAGTGGCGGAAGAGGCCGCTGCACCCGCAGACAGCGATTCCCCGGCTACTGTCGAGACCATCGACCTGACAAGGCAGCCCGGTTCACCTGAGGCGGAGACGGAGCAAGCCCCGATCACCACCCCGACTCCAGCGGTAGTGGATGCGTCCGATGCCGCTGCGCCGGAGGAGGGTGGGGCAGCGGTGAACTCCGACAGCGCCAGCGACGGTGGCACCGATGGCTCCAAAACCGGACCTGGGGGTGGGGATTCCGGGTCTGCCGGTGCCGAAACCGATGCTGGCAAGAGTGTCGACGAGCCGCGTCCCCGGCAGGGGGGGCGTTACTATCTGGGGCTGGGCGCAGGTGCCACCCGGCTCGATCCGGATACCGGTACCACCGGATTTTCGGTGGATGACAGGGATGACATCGGTGCCAAGATGATGATTGGCTACGAAGCTACCGACCATATTGCCGTTGAGTTGGCCGGTGGGCCGATGGGCAGGGCCCGTCTGAGTCCCAACGACAAAGAGGTGAAGTACACCAGCTTTACCCTTGGCTTGATATACGACATCTTTGGGGAGAGGGGAGGGTTCAGCCCTCTGCTCAAGATTGGCATCGGTAAGATCGACAACTCGGCCAACATCTCCTACAAGCGCGACAAGGAGATGCTGCCGTTCGGTGGGATTGGGCTGAAGTATGAGTTCGACAACGGCGTTGCCCTGCGCGGCGAATACGAGTATCTGGCCAAGGATGCCCAGATGCTGTCACTCAGCCTGCTCAAATACTTTGGTGGCAGATCGAAGCCGGCGCCGGTCGTGGTTGCTCCTCCCCCGGTGCCGGCTCCGAAGGTGGTGGTTGCCTTCAATGTTCCGGATTCGGATCACGATGGAGTCAACGATATCCGGGATGGCTGCCCCAATACCCCCGAAGGGGCCAAAGTGGACGAAGCCGGTTGCGCCATGTTCGAGGGAGTGCTGCAAGGGGTCAACTTTGAGTCCAACTCCTCCCGCTTGACCGAAGGAGCCAGGCAGATTCTGGACGAAGTCGCCGCGGAACTGAAAAACTATCCCACAGTGAGGATCGAGGTACAGGCCCACACCGACAGCGACGGCTCTGCCAGCTACAACCAGTGGCTCTCCGAGCGCCGCGCCCAGAGCGTCATCGACTACCTGGGTGAGAAGGGGATCTCCACTGCCCGCCTCATTCCGATGGGTTATGGTGAGACCAAGCCGATAGCGGACAACGATACCGAGGAGGGCAAGGCACGCAACCGGCGCGTGGAGTTCCAGGTGCTGCGCGCGCAGTAGGGGAATAGGGAGGTGGGGGCCGGCCCCCTCGATCGGGCCGATGTCGCAGAGAGCCGTTACCCTGATTGCGGTCGGTGCCAACCGGTTGAGACGGCGGGTGTAGCCTGTTTGTCTGGGTTGGCTGCCGGGCAATGAGCCTATCGACTGCTCTCGGGGTACGATAAAACGGGTGCTCTCCTGTTGCGGGATTTCCGGTACAATGCGGCTACATGGCCGATTGTCTGAACCAGTTCGCTCCCTGTCCTGTGGCAGATCTCATCTATCATGGTGCGGCGGGTCTCCCGGTCCGGGGCGCCGATTCTTATCTTGATCAGCTCATGGAATTCGAGCGCCTGGTCGATTTCATCGAGCACCGTTGCCTTGAGCCCCGCCTGACCGACTCGAACGACCGGTTTGATGGAGTGGGCGAGCCGGCGTAGTTCTCTGATCTGTTTACAGTTCAATCTCATCATTGTCATCTGGAGTGTGGTGATAAGTGCCAAAACGGGGAAAAACAGTGGAGAGTATAACCCGTAGCAGAAGGGGCATCACTGTCGCGCCCAGCCCGTTCAACAAGGTCAAGTTCGAGCTGGGGGTGATAGTCGTTGTGCTCCCACTGGTATGGTTGGTGGTGGGCCGCCTGCTCCCCAATCTGCTGGCGCAGCTTGCAGCGCTGTTTGTGTTGGGCAGTGGTGCGGCGCTCTGGTTGGTGTGGCGTACCCGGGCCACGCTGCGGCGACTGGAGGGGGAGCGGGAGCATGGCGCGCAGCAAGAGTAGCTCCAGGTGGTTGCGGGAACATTTCGATGATCCCTATGTCCAACGAGCACAGCAGGAGGGGTACCGTTCCCGCGCTGCCTACAAGCTCCTTGAGATTCAGGAGAGAGACCGTATCATCCGTCCAGGGATGACGGTGGTTGACCTGGGCGCGGCGCCGGGTGGTTGGTCCCAGCTCGCCAGCCGCTACGTCACACCGCGGGGCCGCGTAGTAGCGCTGGATATCCTCTCCATGGATCCACTCCCCGATGTGGAGTTTATCCAGGGGGATTTTCGCGAACAACAGGTCTATGAGGCGTTGACGGGAACGGTGGGTGAGCGCTCGGTGGACCTTGTTTTATCGGATATGGCCCCCAATATCAGCGGTATGAAGGCGATCGATCAGCCGCGAGCCATCTACCTTGTCGAGCTGGCGCTGGATTTCTCCCGTAATGTGTTGACTCCCGGTGGTGATTTTCTGGCCAAGGCCTTTCATGGGGAAGGTATGGATGCGTTGTTGCGGGAGCTGCGCGGCTCCTTCCGGAAAGTGGTTACCCGTAAACCGGCGGCATCGCGGCCGCGGTCGAGAGAGGTGTATCTGCTGGCGAGAAACTATATATTGTAGTAACGTACGCGAGCGTGTGAGCTGAAAAAGCCAACTCAGAGTAGAGATTCAAGAGGCATATTTTGAACGATATTGTAAAGAACATCTTGTTGTGGGTTGTGATAGCCATCATTTTAATGATGGTTTTCAATAATTTTACCCCGCACCAGCAGGCGGCGCAGCCGCTGGAGTATTCCCGTTTCCTTGCTGACGTGCGTGATGGACGGGTGAAGAAGGTGATGATCGAGGGGCGCACCATCCGGGGTATCACGGCGGACGACAACACCTTCGTCACCTACAGCCCCGGTGATCCCGGGTTGATCGGCGACCTGCTCAACAACAACGTGGTGATCGATGCGAGGCCGCCAGAGCAGCAGTCACTGCTGGTGCAGATTTTCATATCCTGGTTCCCCATGCTGCTGCTGATCGCGGTCTGGATATTCTTCATGCGCCAGATGCAGGGTGGCGGAGGTGGCCGCGGGGCCATGTCCTTCGGCAAGAGCCGTGCCCGCATGCTGGGGGAGAACCAGGTGAAGGTGACCTTCAACGACGTGGCCGGTGCCGAGGAGGCGAAGGAGGATGTTGCGGAACTGGTGGAGTTCTTGCGCGAGCCCTCCAAGTTCCAGAAACTGGGTGGCAAGATCCCGCAGGGGGTGCTGATGGTGGGGCCGCCCGGAACCGGCAAGACCCTGCTCGCCAAGGCCATCGCCGGCGAGGCCAAGGTGCCGTTCTTCACCATCTCCGGCTCCGACTTCGTGGAGATGTTCGTCGGTGTGGGCGCCTCGCGGGTGCGCGACATGTTCGAGCAGGCCAAGAAGCACGCCCCCTGCATCATCTTCATCGACGAGATCGATGCGGTGGGACGCCATCGTGGCGCCGGCCTTGGCGGCGGACATGACGAGCGCGAGCAGACCCTCAACCAGCTGCTGGTGGAGATGGACGGCTTCGAGGGTAACGAAGGGGTGATCGTGATCGCCGCCACCAACCGTCCCGACGTGCTGGATCCGGCACTGCTGCGCCCCGGTCGCTTCGACCGCCAGGTGGTGGTGCCGCTGCCGGACCTGCGCGGCCGCGAGCAGATCCTCAAGGTGCACATGCGCAAGGTTCCCATTGCCGACGATGTGCAGGCATCGGTCATCGCCCGTGGCACGCCGGGGTTCTCCGGCGCCGATCTGGCCAACCTGGTGAACGAGGCGGCGCTGTTTGCCGCCCGCGCCGGAGAGCGTACCGTCTCCATGGCCGATTTCGAGAAGGCCAAGGACAAGATCATGATGGGTGCCGAGCGCAAGTCCATGGTGATGAGTGAGGAGGAGAAGAAGCTCACCGCCTACCACGAGTCCGGCCACGCCATCGTAGGGCGCCTGGTGCCCGAGCACGATCCGGTGCACAAGGTGACCATCATCCCTCGTGGCCGTGCCTTGGGTGTGACCATGTTCCTGCCCACCGAGGACCGCTACAGCTACAGCAAGCAGCGTTTGGAGAGCCAGATCTGCAGTCTGTTCGGTGGCCGGATTGCCGAAGAGTTGATCTTTGGCCCGGAGAAGGTGACCACAGGTGCCTCCAACGACATCCAGCGCACTACCGAAATCGCTCGCAACATGGTGACCAAGTGGGGGCTGTCGGAGCGCCTCGGTCCGCTCACCTACAGTGAGGAGGAGGGAGAGGTGTTCCTCGGTCACTCGGTGACCCAGCACAAGAACGTCTCCGACGAGACGGCTCACATCATCGACGAGGAGATCCGTTCAATCATCGAGAGTAACTATGAAAGGGCGAAAAAGATCCTGACCGACAATCTGGACAAGTTGCATCTGATGGCAGAGGCATTGATGAAATATGAAACCATCGATGCGGATCAGATCAACGATATCATGTCCGGCAAGCCCCCCCGACCGCCCAAAGACTGGGATGAACCGGAGCCTCGCTCTGGGGGGGGTAGTGCCGTCAACAGCGATGAGTGCAGCGAAACCCAGAAGAAGAAAAGGGGCGCCATTGGTGATCCCGCTAGCCAGCACTAGCTGGTAGTCGTACATCATGGATCGGCGTATGGATTGCGCAGGGAAGCTGCTGGATCTGTCACGACCCCAGGTAATGGGGATTCTCAACGTTACCCCCGATTCATTTTCGGACGGGGGTGCTTTTCTGGCACCCGACGCGGCAATCGAGCAGGCGGAGGCGATGGTCCGCGCCGGTGCGGCGATTATCGACGTGGGGGGAGAATCGACCCGTCCTGGAGCGGCACCGGTACCGCTCCAGCAGGAACTGGACCGGGTTGTTCCGGTGATCGAGGCGCTGCATGCGGAGTTGCCCGTGATAATCTCCATAGACACCAGTAAGCCGGAGGTGATGCGCGCGGCGGTCACCGCCGGTGCCGGCATGATCAACGATGTCTGTGCCCTGCGCCGGCAGGGGGCGCTCGCCGCTGCTGTGGAGTGCAGGGTTCCGGTATGCCTGATGCATATGCAGGGGGAACCGCGTACCATGCAGCAACAGCCCCGCTATGAAGATGTCGTCGCTGAAGTGGGCGCCTTCCTGCAACAGCGTGTTGCTGCCTGTCTGCAGGCAGGCTTGTCTCGGGAGCAGCTGCTACTCGACCCCGGTTTCGGTTTTGGCAAGGCACTGCGGCACAACCTTCGGCTGCTGAGGCGCCTGCCGGAGATTGAGTCGCTGGGTTTTCCTTTGCTGGTGGGGCTCTCCCGAAAATCCATGATAGGGGCGTTGCTTGGGGAGCGGCCGGTAGGACAACGGTTGCATGGCAGTGTCGCCGCAGCCACACTGGCCGCCTGGATGGGAGCCTCGATTGTGCGTGTGCACGATGTGGCGGCTACGGTGGATGCGCTGAGGATCGTGGCTGCGCTAAAATCGGAGTAACTGCCAGGGTCGCTCTGTAAACGTGTCCTCTACGGATTGGAAAATGATCCGGTTCCCTTTTGTGAACTCGCATTTTCCGCCTCGCGCCGGCACGGTTCCGAAACAATGTGATCGGTTGTGCGGCATGCATGCTGCCCGCCAAAAAGTTACAGACAAGATTGAATCGAAGAGAACAAGAGAGAGGGGATGATGGCGAAGCGCTATTTTGGTACCGATGGTATTCGCGGCAAGGTGGGGGAGAGACCCATCACACCGGAGTTCGTACTACATCTGGGCTGGGCTGTGGGGCATGTGCTGGCCAGCCACGGCGGGCGTGGAAAGGTGGTGATTGGCAAGGATACCCGTATCTCGGGTTACATGTTCGAGTCGGCCCTGCAGGCCGGTCTTTCGGCTGCCGGGGTGGATATCCGGCTGCTGGGTCCCATGCCGACCCCGGGGATCGCCTATCTGACCCGAACCATGCGGGCGGACGCAGGTATCGTGATAAGTGCATCGCACAACCCTTACTATGACAACGGTATCAAATTCTTCTCCCGTCTCGGTTTCAAACTGCCCGACGAGACCGAGCATGAGATTGAAAAATATCTGGATCACCCTGTCAGCTGTGTGGAATCGGGCCAGCTTGGTAAGGCGGTACGAGTGAACGACGCCGCCGGGCGTTATATCGAGTTTTGCAAGAGCACCGTTCCCCTCGGACTCGAGCTGGAAAACATGCGGATTGTGGTGGACTGTGCCAACGGCGCCACCTATGACGTGGCTCCCAAGGTGTTCAAGGAGCTGGGCGCCGACGTTATCACCGTGGGTATTGAGCCGGACGGAGTGAACATCAACGCCAGTTGCGGTTCGACAAACCCGGCCGCGTTGCAGCAGGCGGTTATCGAGCACGGGGCCGAGCTGGGAGTTGCCCTGGACGGTGACGGTGATCGTCTGATCATGGTGGATCACAAGGGTGAGGTGGTGGATGGGGACGAGCTGTTGTTCATTATTGCGCGGGATCGCCAGGGAAACGGCCATCGTAACGGGGGGGCCTACAGGGGGGGAGTGGTCGGAACCGTGATGAGCAACCTGGGACTGGAACTGGCCTTCAAGGATGCTGGAATCCCTTTCCGCCGCGCAGCTGTGGGTGATCGATACGTGGGAGAGTTGATGACCCAGGAGGGGTGGATTCTGGGGGGCGAGTCTTCCGGCCACATCATCTGCCGGGACTGTACCACCACCGGAGACGGAATCATTTCCGCCCTGCAGGTAATGGCAGCAATGGTCAATAGCGGTCAGACCCTGCACACCTTGAAACGGGGGATGACAAAATTTCCGCAGACCATGATCAATGTTCGTCTCGAAGAGCGTTTCTCGCCCGAGGATTCGGAGCATGTGCAGAATGCCGTGCGTGATGTAGAAGCACAACTGGCCGGGCGTGGTCGCGTATTGTTGCGCCCCTCCGGCACCGAGCCGGTGATCCGTGTCATGGTGGAGGGTGATGATGCTCCCCAGGTTGAGACCCTGGCGAGGCAGCTGGCCGATATCGTGGCCCAGGCGGCCAGAACTGTGGCATAAGCATAATCGTTCGTAACTACTCTATTCTGCATCGAATGGAGAACCGGGCCACCCCGACAAGGGCAGGGGTGTAGATCGATGGCGCTGCTTCCTCTACAGGAAAGGGGCATCTCTTCTGCTCCAGGGCAGGAAAAATCGGCACGGCTGTTGGAGGAGAGAGGGGCGACGGCACCATTTTCAGCCAATGAAAATTGATTTTCTCGGTCAGGAAAGGTAAGCTTCACCGACTTTTTGTAGCGAACGAGGGAAAACCGATGCGTCAACCATTGGTCGCCGGAAACTGGAAAATGAATGGTTCCAGCGAGAGTATCAAGGTGCTCCTGGATGGTATAAAACAGTCACTCGGCACGATCGGCAGGGCCGAAGTGGTGGTATGTCCCCCATTTGTCTATCTGGCCGAGGTTCGGGTGCAGCTGGAGGACAGTTCGGTCTCCCTCGGTTCCCAGAATGTGAGCGAGCATCCCTCCGGCGCCTTCACTGGTGAGATCGCGGCCTCCATGCTGCAGGATTTCGATTGCCGTTACGCCATAGTGGGGCACTCTGAGCGGCGCTCCCTGTTCGGCGAGAGCGATTCGCAGGTGGCTGCCAAGTTCGCCGCCGCCCGGGACGCCGGTATCCGGCCCATTCTCTGCGTGGGCGAAGTGCTGGAAGAGCGGGAGCAGGGGATCACCGAGCAGGTGGTGGCGCGGCAGCTGGATGCAGTGATCGACGCCGCTGGCGTGGATGCGCTTGGTGACGGGGTCATCGCCTACGAGCCGGTGTGG
>JALSRO010000417.1 GCA_026984715.1 Chromatiales bacterium
CTGCCGATCGTAGAGCCGTTCACCAATTGGTGTGTGGAACGCCTCGCCGCGAATCAGCAGTGCGCCGGTCGGGCAGACCTGTGCCGCCTTGTCGGTCTTGCTCAGGTTGGTGTCACCCAGTTTTCCGCTGGGGGAGTTGATGATCAGGCGGGTCTGGATCCCCCTGCCGCCGAGGGCAAAGATGTTCTTGTGATCCACATCCCGGCTGGCGCGCACGCACAGTTCGCAAAAGATACAGCGGTCCCGGTCCAGCAGCACGTCGGGATGGGAGGCATCCAGATCGCGCCGCGGGAAAAACTGGGGAAAGGGCGCATCGAGCATCTCCAACCAGTATCCCGTCGCCTGCAGTCTGCAGTTGCCGCTCTTCTCGCAGCTGGGACAGAAGTGGTTGCCCTCCACGAACAGCAGCTGGACCAGGGTGCGGCGCATTTCGTTCAGCTCGGCTGTCTGGTTCAGCACCTGCTGGCCGGTTGCGGCCGGTGTGGTGCAGGCCGACATCTTCCGCCCGTTGACCTCAACCGTGCACAACCGGCAGCTGCCGTGCGGTTTGAACTCCGGGTGATAGCAGAGGTGGGGAATGAAAATACCCGCCGCCAGCGCCGCCTGGATGATGGTCTGGCCCTCCTGAAACGGAACCGGCTGGTTGTCGATGGTGAGGGATTGGCTGTTCATCCCGGATGCAGCTCCCGTTCCGGGTCGAAGTCGGGAGAGAAACCGCTCCGGTCAAGGCGCTGTTGATAGCGCTGCGGCTCCTTCTCCAGTGTGGTCAGGACCGGGTTGGCCGCTGTTTGTCCCAGTCCGCAGTGGCTGGTGGAGGCCATCACCTTTCCCAGCTGCCGGAGCCTGTCCAGGTCGCCGCCATCCGCCCTGCCACGGCAAACCTTCTCCATCAACCGGCTCAGCAGCGAACTGCCCACCCGGCAGGGGGTACAGAAGCCACAACTCTCGCGGGCAAAGAAGCGGCTGAAGTTGTGTACCATCTCCAGTAGATCACGCTCCCGGCTGAAAACCATCAACGAGCCACCGGTTGAGAGATCCTCGAATGCCAGCCGGCGGTGGAACTCGTCAGGTGTAATCCAGCTTCCGGATGGCCCTCCCATCTGCACCCCGGACAGATCTTCGGCGCCACAGGAGGCAAGGATCTCCGCAAGGGGGGTTCCAAAGGGGAACTCGTAGATCCCCGGCCGGGCGCAGTCCCCGCTGATACTGAGCAGCTTGCTGCCCCGGGAGTGCTCCGTACCGATGGTCGCAAACCAGTCGCTGCCGTGAAGGGCGATGTGTGCGGCGGCGATGAATGTCTCCACATTGTTGACCGCGGTAGGCTGGCCATGCAGGCCGTGGGTGACCGGATAGGGTGGCCGGTTGCGTGGCCGGGCACGGTTTCCCTCCAGTGATTCGAGCAGCGCGGACTCCTCACCACAGATATATGCCCCGGCGCCGAGCCGGAGGGTGATGTCAAAATCGAAATCTGTCAGTGCGCAGATCTGATCTCCCAGCAGGTTGCTCCTGCGCCGTTCGGCGAGGGTCCGTTCCAGCTGCTCCTGCAGGAACAGATACTCCCCGCGCAGGTAGAGAAAGCCCTCTCTTGCGCCGGTTACCCAGGCCGCCAGGGTCATCCCCTCGAACAGGGTGTGCGCATCTCGGCGCAGCAGCTCCCGATCCTTGAAGGTGCCTGGCTC
>JALSRO010000418.1 GCA_026984715.1 Chromatiales bacterium
GCGTTGAGTATCTCCACCCGGATGGCATCTGCGGACAACCCCGCCCCCGAAGCACCGGAGGAGTCTTCCGCAGGAATGATTACCGCCTCGGCATCGGCGCTGGCCGCCACCTCTTCGGGAAGATAGATATCCTCCCCCTGGGCAGAGGCGGGCGTGTCCGGTTTCAGCTCTGTTATCTCTATGACATCGGCTTCCGGCAACTCCTTCTCCACAGCGACAGCGACATCGGCATCCTCATCCGCCGGAAGCACGATAGCACCGGGGGGAAGTGGCTCCCCTGAGCCGATTACAGTCCGATCCTGCGTGGGGTCATCAGGGAGAACGGAGATTTCCTGCCCACCGTCCTTGGGCGCCAGCAGGGTGCACCCACCCAGCGCCACTCCAAATAAAACAAGCACAATATATCTATTCATTCTATTATCCCTGTAAAAGTAACTATCAGTCGGCCCGGCGCTGGAGCACGCTGCTGCGGATATCCCGAACTCCCCCATCGTGCTACGAACCGGCGGAACCGGCCATGCCAGCACCATCATTATATCCCGAACCGCCCGGCCACTGAACCCGATTGCCATCTCCACGGGAAATACTCCACCACGGCTGATTTCGCTCCCCATCCGCAACGGGATATTGAACGGAAATCAACAACGTTCAAAAAGAGCGACCGATTCCACATGCGCCGTATGGGGAAACATATCCATCACCCCGGCACTGAGCAGTCGATAACCATGACGGTTCACCAGCTCACCCGCATCACGGGCCAGGGTGGCCGGATTGCAGGAGACATAGACAATTCTTCCCGCCTGCAACGCTGCAAGCTGCGGTAGAATCTCCAGCGCTCCGCTGCGTGGCGGATCCAGCAGTATCTTGTCAAAACCACCCGTTCCCCAGCTGGCCCGGGCCGTGTCCTGAGTGAGATCAGCAACATGAAATGCTATATTCTCCAGCCCGTTTCGCACCGCATTCTCCCCTGCGCGCTGTACCAGTCCCGCGTCTCCCTCCACCCCGACCACCTCACCGGCCTGACGTGCCAGCGGCAGTGAAAAATTTCCGATCCCGCAGAACAGATCCAGCACCCGATCTTCCGGCCAGGGTTCAAGCAGCGCCAGCGCCTGCCGCACCATCTCCCGGTTCAGCTCGGTGTTTACCTGGGTAAAATCGGTGGGCAGAAAAACGAACTCCAGATCGAAATCCGGCTGCCGGTAGCTCAATCGGGACTGCTCCGGCCACAGCAGATGAACCGAGTCCGGCCCTTTGGGTTGAAGATAGATATGCAGCCCGGTCTGTTCTCCAAAGGCGCTCAAGCGGGCACAGTCCTCGTCACACAGCGGTTCGAGGTGGCGGAAGATCAGCGCAGCAACCGTATCACCGACCGCCACCTCCACCTGCGGTACGAGACGGCAGGCCTGCAACGACTGCACCAGCGTTGCAATATCCTGAATGCGCTCGCCAATAGCAGGATGAAGCACTTCACAGCGCTGCATATCGACAATGAAGCCGCTGTGTTTCTCCCTGAACCCGGCCAGTACCCGGCCTTTGCCCCTGACGAAACGGACTCCCAGACGGGCCTTGTGCCGATAGCCCCAGCGCGGTCCGATCAACGGCGGCAGGATCTGCCGCGCCTCCACCTTGCCGATCCGCAGCAGCTGCTCCACCAGCATCTGCTGCTTGGCCGCAACCTGCGCCTCCGGTTCCAGATGCTGCAGGGAGCAACCGCCACACCGATCAAAGTGGGCACAGCGAGGAGTTACCCGATCCGGCGAAGCGTTCATCACCTCCACCACACTCCCTTCATCGTTGCTGCGCCGTCGGCCGGTATAGCGAAACATAACTGTTTCACCAGGCAGCGCACCATCGATAAAGGTTACCTTGCCATCGACCCGGGCCACTCCGCGGCCATCATGGGAGAGTGATTCAATATGGGCCTGCACCGGCTCGGCCGGCAGCTTTCTTCGTCTTCGAGACACGATCCGTTCCCTACGCCTGCCCGAACACGCCGGTAGAGAGATAACGATCCCCGCGATCGCAGATGATTGCCACGATAACGGCGTCGGTCAACTCCTGACTGAGCCGCAGCGCAGCGGCAACCGCTCCCCCGGAAGAGACACCTGCGAAGATCCCCTCCTGTGAGGCGAGCTGCAAGGTGGTGTGCTCCGCCTCCTGCTGCGTGACATCCATGATTCGATCCACACGGGAGGGATCATAGATGCGCGGCAGGTAGGCCTGCGGCCAACGGCGAATGCCGGGGATACTGGCCCCCTCGGCCGGCTGCACCCCGACGATCTGGATGGCCGGGTTCTGCTCTTTCAGATAGCGTGACACCCCCATGATGGTGCCGGTCGTGCCCATGGCGCTGACAAAATGGGTAATCCTGCCCTGGGTATCACGCCAGATCTCCGGGCCGGTCGATTCATAATGAGCCAGTGGATTGTCCGGATTGCCAAACTGATCCAGTACCCGCCCCGTGCCCTCCGCCTGCATCGAGTGGGCCAGATCACGCGCCCCCTCCATCCCCTCATCGGCGGAGACCAGCACGATCTCCGCGCCATAGGCCTGCATCACCAGCCGCCGCTCCATGCTCATGGTCTCCGGCATGATCAGCAGCAACCGGTAACCCCTGATTGCCGCAGCCAGCGCCAGCGCAATGCCGGTATTGCCACTGGTCGCCTCGATCAGCGTATCGCCCGGCTTTATCTCCCCCCGCGCCTCGGCGTGCCGAATCATGCTCATGGCAGGGCGATCCTTGACGGAACCGGCGGGATTGTTACCCTCCAGCTTCACCAGAACGGTGGTGCCGGCGGCTACCGGCAGACGTTGCAAGCGCACCAGTGGAGTATTACCCACAAAGGATTCAATAGTAGGAAAATTCATCATCCCGGAAGTGTAATGCAATCCACTCGGAAATTATATGCCGCCGATTTTCCGCATACCCCATTGCCCCGGCATGGGCACGGGCGTAAAGTATCAATTTTCGGGAATATGAATCGGGTTAGACAAAATGGAATATTTCAGGGACAACTCGCTCTCCATCGGCAATACACCCCTGGTGCAGATAAATAACATCATCAAGCCCACCCAGGCTCGGGTACTCGCAAAGATCGAGGGACGAAACCCCTCCTATTCAGTGAAGTGCCGCATTGGTGCTGCAATGATCTGGGATGCCGAGAAACGGGGTATACTGAAACCGGGGATGGAGGTGATCGAGCCCACCAGCGGCAATACCGGCATCGCCCTGGCCTTCGTCTGCGCCTCGCGCGGATATAAAATCACCCTCACCATGCCGGAGACCATGAGCCTAGAGCGGCGCAAGGTGCTGAAGGCGCTGGGAGCTGATCTGATCCTCACTGAAGGCACAAAGGGGATGGCCGGTGCAATCGCCGAGGCAGAGGCAATCACCGCAGGCAAACCCAATCGCTACTTTATGCCTCAACAGTTCAAGAATCCGGCCAATCCGGCGATTCATGAAAAGACCACCGGCCCCGAGATCTGGAAGGCGACCGATGGAGAGATCGACGTACTGATTGCCGGTGTGGGAACCGGTGGAACCATCACCGGTGTATCGCGTTATATAAAGAGGGGGTGCCTGGGCAAGGAGATCACCACCGTTGCAGTGGAACCGGCTGCCAGCCCGGTGATCTCCCAGAGGCTAGCAGGGGAGGAACTCAGGCCGGGCCCTCACAAGATCCAGGGCATCGGGGCAGGCTTCATTCCCGATACGTTGGAGCTCCCCCTGGTGGACAGGGTGGAGCAGGTGGAAGATAGCGAAGCTATCGAGTATGCCCGGCGCTTGGCCAGGGAAGAGGGGATATTGTCCGGCATCTCCAGCGGTGCGGCAGTGGCGGTCGCCGCCCGGCTGGCATCGGAGCCGGAGTTCACAGGCAAGACGCTGGTGGTGATACTGCCCGACTCGGGAGAGCGTTACCTCTCCAGCGTTCTGTTTGAAGATATTGTTTGATGCAACGAAGAGGGTACCATGAGTGTTGAGATGATGTTGTTTGGGGCTGTCGGACTTGTTCTGGGGCTTGGTATCGGTTTTCTCATCGGGCGCAGCGCGGTTTCCAAGGTAGCGGAGCACAGCGCGGAAGTGGAAGCCGAACTCTGGAAAACCAAACAGGAGAACGAGGAGTACCACCATAAGGTCAATCACCATTTCGAAAAAACCGCCGAGCTGGTCGGCGAACTTACCGACAGCTACAAGGATATGACGCAGCGCTACAAGAGAGTCTATGAACATCTGGCGCAGGGAGCCCAATCCCTGGCCAGCGTGGACACCAGCAAAATGATCACCGCATCGACGATCGACCAGCTGATCTATGAAGCGAATGAAGACACTCATGTAGCAGAGAAGAGCAGCAAAATTCCAGCCAAAACCATCACGGAAAGACCGAAGCCAAATGCTCCTGATACCACGGAAACAAAAGCCACCCCTACCTCCGGCAGGAGAGCTGCAGGAAAGGTGAACCCGGAAAAGGCCGGCGAGAAAAAACCGGAGAAAAACAGAGCCGGGAAAAGAGACGAAAAGCCTGGGAAAAAAACATCCACCGCAGAGGTCAAACCCGGGAAACCAGCCGAAAAGCCGGAGCCGATCGATTTGACCAGCGCCGGGGAAAAGAAGGAAACGGCTCCTGAAAAGAAAGAGGCCGGGAAAAAACATTAACCCGGCGACCGGATATATCGTGCTCAGAGCTTCTGGCATCTGCCGAATCAGGGTGCAGCGCGCAGCCAATGGTGATCCCATTGTCAAGCACCACGATGCAGGGTCTGCAGGACACGGGTGGAGAGTAGCGTTCTGTCTCACCCTCCTGCTGGCGCTCGGCGGCTGCGGCCAGAGCAGTCTGGTCAAGCCACCGGAAGATGCGGTCGCCCTTCACCAGCCCGGCGACAAAAAACTCTCCTGCCGGCAGCTGGATCGCAAAATCCATCGTCTCTACGGCGAGGCGCAGCGGTTGGCGCCCAAAGATTTCAGCGAGGACAACAGCAACACCGCAGCGGCGGTTGTCGGTACCTTTGCCTTCACCCCCGCCTATCTTCACATCCTGCAGAACGAGTTGATGGACAAGCCCAAACAGCGGATGCGGATCACCGCCATCACCGAACGGATTGAGGTACTGCGGCAGTACAAGGCTGAGAAACACTGTTACGAATCCCGCTGATGAGCAATACCCCCATTCTCTATTCGGTCCAGCCCAAAGACCCGGCGGCCCATCTGTTTGAAGTAACCTGCACCGTGCAGAATCCGGCAGCCGATGGACAGATCGTCTCCCTGCCTGCCTGGACCCCCGGCAGCTACATGATCCGCGAGTTTGCCAAAAACATCGTGCAGATAGAGGCCTTTGCCGGCAACCAGACGGTAGCGCTGACCAAACTGGACAAGCAGAGCTGGCGCTGCAGCCCCTGCAGCGGCCCGCTGACCCTGCGCTATGATGTGTACGCTTGGGATCTGTCGGTGCGCAGCGCCCACTTGGATCAGCTGCATGGGTTCTTCAACGGCACTAGCCTGTTTCTGCTGCCCAAGGGCAGGGAGTCCACGCCTTGTATAGTCGATATCCGTCCGCCGGAGAAAACCGTTCGGGGCAACTGGCGAGTGGCCACCACCCTGCCGCGAAAAACCGCCGCCCCCTATCAGTTCGGCAGCTATCAGGCGCAAAACTACCATGAACTGATTGACCACCCGGTAGAGATGGGTGATTTCACCTTGGCCACATTTGAAGCGGGAGGTATCCCGCACGATATCGTCATCACCGGGCGCCATTCTGCCGACATGGAGCGCCTGTGCCGGGATCTGCGGCCAATCTGCGAACAGCACATCCGCCTTTTTGGCGAACTGCCCGCCATGGAGCGCTATCTGTTTCTGGTCATGGTGACCGGCGATGGCTATGGTGGTCTGGAGCACCGCAGCTCCACCGCCCTGCTCTGCAGCCGCAACGATCTGCCGCGGCGCGGAATGGATGAGATGGACGAAGGCTACCGCGGTTTTCTCGGCCTGTGCAGCCACGAATATTTTCATTTGTGGAATATCAAACGGATCAAGCCCGCCGTTTTCTCTCCCTGCGATCTCAGCCGGGAGAGCTACACCCGGCAGCTGTGGGCCTTCGAGGGGATCACGTCATATTATGACGATCTCGCCCTGCGCCGCAGCGGCACGGTTTCCAGACAGAGTTACCTGGAGCTGCTCGGTCAGACCATCACCCGCGTCCTGCGCGGCAGCGGCCGCTTCAAGCAGTCGGTTGCCGAATCCAGCTTCGACGCCTGGACCAAATTCTACCGGCAGGATGAAAACGCCCCCAACGCCATCGTCAGCTACTACACCAAAGGAGCACTCATCGCCCTGGCGCTGGATCTCACCATTCGCCTCAACAGTGACAACAGAAAATCACTGGATGACGTAATGAAAACCCTCTGGGATCGTTACGGGAAAACGGCTCGGGGAGTACCGGAAGGGGCCATTGAAAAGCTGGCCGCGAGTGTTGCCGATGTCGAGCTGGATGATTTCTTCAACAACTATCTCTACGGCACCGAAGATCTGCCACTGGATCAACTACTACCCCGCTTTGGCATAAAATATACTCTGCGCCCGGCCGATTCCGACAGCGACAAGGGAGGAAAGCCCTCTACACGCAACAGACCGCGCATCGTACTGGGAGCAAAGTTCACCAGCCAGGACGGGGCCGCCCGTATCAGCACCGTATTCGACAACGGTCCTGCCCGGCAGGCCGGTCTTGCCGCCGGTGATCTGATCTGCGCCATCGACAATCTGCGCATCACCCACGCCAACCTGGAGCGGCAGCTCAACAACTACGCCATTGGCGATACCGTTACCGTGCACGCCTTCCGGCGTGACGAACTGCTCTGCTTCAAGGTAACACTGCAGGGCGCACCGGCTGACAGCTGTGTGCTGGCCCTGATGGAGGATGTGGATGCCGCAACCCGGCACAGGCGGGAATCATGGCTCGGGAATGAAACGAACAGAAACACCATCTGACCCATAAGGAAAAGAGATGCCTATAGTAGATATCAAAGGGATGCTTCAACACGCCTATGACAACAGATACGCCGTCGGCGCATTCGACCTGGTCAGCCTGGATTTTCTGGAGGGGATCATCAGTGCGGCAGAGTGCTGTCAATCTCCCGTAATTCTCTCCCTGGCAGAGTCACATTTCGACCACTACAACTTCAAGCTGCTCATGGCCGCCGCCGAGAGCGCAGCCCAGGATGCCACCATCCCGGTAGCCATCTTCCTCGATCACGGAGCCAGCCTGAACTCCGCCATACAAGCCATCAACCTGGGCTGCAACGGCGTCATGGTGGACGCCTCCCACCAGCCGCTGAGTGAAAATATCGCCCTGACCCGCCAGGTCACCGAAATGGCCCACGCCTGCGGCGTACCGGTGGAGGGTGAACTGGGTTACGTGCCCGGCATGGAGGGCGAGGATGCCGAACGCCACCCGGGCGAGATCGCCTACACCACCGCGACCGAGGCAAGCGAGTATGTACAGCAGACAGGGGTGGATTTTCTGGCCGTCTCCATCGGCACCGTCCACGGCCGCATGAAGGGTGAACCACAGCTGGACATCGACCGCCTTAGGGAGATCAATCAGGCGCTGAACATCCCGTTGGTCATCCATGGCGGCACCGGCCTCAGCAACGACCAATTCCGCCGGCTGATCGAAAACGGCGTAGCCAAAATCAACTACTATACAGCACTGTCGGACGCCGCTGCACAACAGATGCGCGGCAACATCAGCAACGACAGCAGCGGCGGATATACCCGGCTGACCGCAGGTGTACGCGACAGCGTCGCCACGGAGACAGAGCGCTGCATGCGCCTGTGGGGAAGCGCCGGACGAGCTGACGCAGTGATACAGGCCGCCCCTCCCTGGTCACCGATAGAACATCTCATCGTCTTCAATGTCGACACCATCAGCGACAGCGAGGCGGAACAG
>JALSRO010000419.1 GCA_026984715.1 Chromatiales bacterium
GGGGTGGCGATGAAGTCGTAGGTCAGGTCTGCCTGCCGGCCATTGCCCCAGTCGCTGGTGAACATCACCATCGTCCCATCCGGACTGGGCACCAGCTTGGGTGTCTTGGCGTAGTTGGCTGCCGAGCTCTGGTGGTGGCCGAAGCGCTCCACCGTGCCGCTGCCGTCCAGTTTCACCGCCAGCAACTCGCCGTCGTTCACGGTTTCGGAGGGGGATATCCCCGGCCGGTACTCGAGGCTGACGTAGGCCCAGCCGGGGCGTCTGATGTTGCGGCAG
Organism: Chromatiales bacterium; assembly: GCA_026984715.1. Classification (GTDB taxonomy): domain Bacteria; phylum Pseudomonadota; class Gammaproteobacteria; order Thiohalospirales; family Thiohalospiraceae; genus DRMK01. The sequence continues at coordinate 277 of JALSRO010000419.1, forward strand.
GAGATGTGTCCCTCATGGCCCTGGAAGTCGGCGCGGATGTCGCCGTCCGGGTTCTGCGCCTCGCTGATCAGGGCGGTGTGCTGCCCGTCGCGCAGCCGGTACATGTTCACATGGGTGCCGGCCGGGCCGTTGAACTGGACGTATGCCTCGTCGCCGCTGCTGTCCACGCAGAGATCACCGTGGTTGCCATAGTGCCAGAGGCGGCGCTGGAAGGTCAGGGTGTCGCTGTCGTACACCTCGACGCCGTAGTGCGGCTGGCCGTTCTCCGTGAACGGACTTCCTTGATTCCAGTTGCTGCTCCAGTTGATCACCACGTACTCCCCCTGCTGGGAGATGCTGATCCAGTCGAACAGCTGCGGGCGGTCTCCACGGCCCCGCCAGGCGCCGGGCAGGGTGCGGTGTGCCGTTACCTCCTTCTGCTGCAGATCTACCACCATGATCGCCAGGTCGCTCTGTTGAGGATCGTCACCCTCCACCCGGCAGGCCAGCGCTACCCTCCGGTCGTGAATATCGATGTTGCCCTCGCCCGGACCCAATGCCATATAGTCACACTCATCGGAGAGATCCAGCAGCTCTTCGGTCTCTGCGGTTTCGGTATCGTGGCGGAGGATACGCCGCTGGTTGGGCTTGAAGGCATAGATGATGTGGGGATCCAGATGGGACCAGCGGGCCACGTACAGATTCGGCAGGCAGCGGATCGGCTGGTAGCTGGTTGCGTCGTAGATGGCAACTGCCGAGAAGCGGTAGATGGTCTGATCCGCATTCCACGGCTGAACCTTGGAGTAGTCGTGTATCGGGTTGCCGGCAAACCCCTGCCAGCACTCGTCGGTGGCCGCGGTGATGCGGGTGATGCGGGTGTCGGTTACGGGGTCGATAACCGATTCGCCAACGTTTGGCATGGGAAGGCCCGACGGACGTCGGTTGCTGGTGTATGGCGTTTCGTCCAGGGGGTGTGATGCGATCGTTGGTGGCCCATCTCCAGGTGTATCTGCGCCAGGGGAGGGGGCTGGAGAGGGGTTTCCAGCCGAGAGATCTCCATCGCCCAAATCTTCCTGGCGCAGATCGTTGGTGCCGGGTAGTTGACAGCCTGACGACAGAGCGATTGCCATCAGCATCAGCGGAGGAAACAGCAGTTTTTTCTTGTTCATCAGGGCACTCCTTCGGCCGGGTTATGTTTATCGTGCATACTCTGTTTCGGTACAAATCACACCCCGATTTCCACCGGCAAAATATTCAGTTACATATAATGATTTCCTGATGTTATTGGCCAGTTCTCTCCAGCGGTCTGTAATCGGCAATGCGGGTAGAGAAGAAACGATTATCCTCCCGGAGGTGGTAGCGATACTGTCTACTGGTTCCCATTTTCAGTGTGTTGAAAAAGGCCGTCCGTGGCCCTTTTC
>JALSRO010000420.1 GCA_026984715.1 Chromatiales bacterium
GATATCGTAACGCTCGTTGCCGTTGATGATCTGTCCCGCCGCGCGGCCGCCCAGGCCATCCCTCACCACCGCCATCACATCACCCACCGCCAGTCCGTAGCGGGAGAGCTGGCCCCGGTCCGGCCGGACCACCAGCTGCGCCTCGCCGGCAATCTGCTCCATGGCCACATCCCTGGTGCCGGCGATCCCCTGGATAACCTTCTCGATCTCCTGCCCCTTCTCCGCCAGCACCGCCAGGTCGCGGCCAAACAGCTTGATGGCCAGCTGCGCCCGGACGCCTGACAGCAGCTCATCCACCCGGGTGGCGATGGGCTGGGAGAAGTTGAGCAGCAGGCCGGGGTGCTGCTCCAGCTTTTTCTCCATCAACAGCTGCAGCTCCTGCCGGTTGCTGGCGCTGGTCCACTCGCTGACCGGTTTCAGACCGATATAGATCTCGATGTTGTTGACCGGCTCCGGATCGCCTCCGATCTCCGGGCGGCCTATCCGGCTCAGGGCGTAGTTGACCTCGGGGAACTCCAGCAGCATCGCCTCCAGTTTGGGAGCCACCTCCAGGGTGGTCTTCAGGCTGGAGGAGGGGGCCAGGGTGACGCGCAGGTTGATGGTTCCCTCCTCGAGCTCGGGAACAAACTCGGTGCCCAGCCGGGGGAGCAGGGCGAGTGCAGCGATCAGCAGAAGCAGCGCACTGCCGGTTACCACCCTGGGCCTCTGCAGCGCCCAGCCGAGACCGCGCCGGTAGAGGTTGTCCAGCGGCTTCAGGACGAAGCTCTCCTTCTCCCGGATCCCGCTGCGGAACAGGTAGCTGGCCAGTGCGGGAACGATGATGAGCGCCACCAGCACCGCTGCCACAATCGCCAACATGATGCTGATCGCCATGGGTTGAAACAGCTTCGCCTCCACCCCCTCGAAGGTGAACAGCGGCATGAATACCACCAGGATGATGGAGGCGGCGAAGAATATCGGACGCACCACCTCCTTGCCCGCCTCCTGCAGGCGCAGGGCGATGCCGTGGCGATCGTTTCCGACATCGTACGGATCGGGGTCGTCACCGCGAACCAGCGCGCGCAGATCCTTCTCGTGTGCGGCGTCAGGGTGGGAGAGATGCTTGAACATGTTGTCCACCATCACCACCGAGCCATCCACCAGCATGCCGATGGCGACCGCCAGCCCCCCCAGCGACATCAGGTTGGCGGAGAGCCCGAACCAGGCCATGATCATCAGCGCGATGCCGATGGAGATAGGGATGGAGATCAGCACCAGGAAGGTGGCGCGCAGGTTCATCAGAAACAGCGCCAGCACCACGATGATGAACACGAAGGCCAGCAGCAGAGCGTTGACCACCGTCGTCACCGCCTGGCTGATCAGATCCGCCTGGTCATAGAACGCCTCGAAGCGCACCCCCTCCGGCAGCGCCTGCCGGATCAGGGTGGCGCGTTCGTTGATACCGTCGATGGTGGCCTTGGTGTTGGCGCCCATGCGCTTCAGCACGATACCTGCGACCACCTCGCCCAGCGCCTCCGGCTCGCCCCCGGCATTCCGGCGGGTCATGGTCACCGCCCCCTGGCGGATCTCGCTGCCCAGCTCCACGGTGGCCACCTGCGCCACCGTCACCACCGTCCCATCGATGGTCTTCAGCGGGATCTGGCGCAGCTCCTCCAGCCCCTGCTC
>JALSRO010000421.1 GCA_026984715.1 Chromatiales bacterium
GTCAACGACGCTCCCCCGGCTGGGGAGAGTATCAAACATATCGATTTTCGCCGTGACAGAAAGGGCAACGGGTTGGTCGAGGTTACCTTCTCCGGGTCGGGAGCCGTTGCGGATGTGCGCAAGGTCGGTGATCGAATCATAGCCGACCTGCATGGTGTAACCGTCCCTGAAGAGCTGCAGCGGCGTTACGATGTCACCGATTTTGCCACTCCTGTGGTTGCCATGGACAGTTATCAGAAAGGGGATGGAGCCGAGTTGGTAATCACCAGTGTAGGTCCCTACGACTACAAGACTTACCAGTCAGGCAACCGCCTGGCAATCAATGTCAGTGCAGTTAAGAAATCCAAAAAGAAAAACGGGATTGCAAAGCAGAAACATTATACCGGTGAGCGCCTGTCACTGGATTTTCAGGACATCGAAGTCCGGGCGGCTCTGAAGATCATCGCCGACTTCACCAATCAGAATATTGTTGCCAGTGACAGTGTCAATGGCAGTATCACTCTGCATCTGAAAAATGTTCCGTGGGACGAGGCGATGGATATTATCCTCGATACCAAGGGGCTGGCGATGCGCAAGCGGGGAAATGTCATTCTCGTGGCTCCCGCAGAGGAGATTGCGGCCCGGGAAAAATTCGAGATGGAGGCTCGCAAGAAGCGGGAAGAGCTGGCACCATTGGTCAGCGAGTCGATCCAGGTGAACTATGCCAAGGCAGCGGATCTCGCCGCCCTGTTCAAGAAGGGAAAAAATTCGCGCGGTTCCATCTCCATCGACGAGCGCACCAACCGCATTCTGGTCACTGATACCTACGAGAATCTTCAGAAGCTGCGTGCCCGGGTGGCAGAACTGGATGTGCCCGTGCGTCAGGTAATGATCGAGTCGCGCATCGTGATTGCCAACAACGATTTCAGCCGTAATCTCGGGGCCCGGTTTGGCATCACTGCTGCAGCCAAGAGCGGTTCCAACGGTATCGTTGGGACTACCGGATCATCCAGCGGAACCGGAACCATGGTGGACAGCGCCCTGAGCAACCTGCAGGGGGGAAGTGGTGCGTTGCCGGTGACCATGCCTGCACTGGGCGATCGGTATAATGTCAATCTCCCGGTCATCAATCCGGCCGGCAAGTTTGCCCTAGCCTTGTTGGGCAAGGACTACCTTCTCGACATGGAGCTTTCCGCGTTGCAGATGGAAGGGCGAGGGGAGGTTCTCTCCAATCCGCGGGTGATTACCGCCAACCGGAGTGAGGCGCTGATCGAGCAGGGTGTCGAGATTCCTTATCAGCAGGCGACATCCAGCGGTGCCACTTCGGTATCGTTCAAGAAGGCGGTGCTGAGCCTGAAAGTCGTGCCGCAGATTACGCCGGATGATCGCATCATCATGGATCTGAATGTCACCAAGGACAGCGTAGGCCAAGTGTTCAACGGCGTTCCCAGCATCAACTCCCGTGAGGTGAAGACCCAGGTTTTGGTCCGTGATGGAGATACGGTGGTGCTGGGCGGTATCTATGAGCAGACCCGCAGCAGACAGGTCGACAGTGTGCCGCTGCTGGGAGAGCTGCCTGTCATTGGTGCGCTGTTCCGTCAGACCCGCAAGGTCAACGACAAGGCCGAGTTGCTGATCTTCGTCACACCCAGGATCCTGCGTGATGGGATGGAGGTGAAGTAGTGCAGCGGCTGCGTGAAGGCCTGCTGGGGATTGTGAATATCGTATGGTTGAGCGCCGTTTCTGCTCTGTCTGTGCCTGGAGATAGGAGATTGGGTAATGGGTTGGTTTGAGAAAGATTTGATGAAAGGCATTCTGGTGACGCTGTTTCTGCTCACGATGTTGACCGCCTGTGGTGGTGATACCATTTTTGGTAGTACCGGCACGGGAGCCACTACGGGGTCGGACAGCACCGGCGGCAGCGACAGCGGAAGCGGGAGTGGCAGTAACGGTGATGGAGGTGAGGCAGCCAGCAATGTAAAGGTCACCCTGCGTCTGGTGTCGGCAAATACCGGGCAGACTACCCAGACCATCACTTCCGCCAATCCAGGGCGTGTCATAGCCACGGTTTCCGGGAACGAAGCCGCCGAGGTGGTGAGTTTTGAAACCACTGCCGGAGAGATCCCGGTTGCCACGGCGATTACAAACAGCAGCAACGAGGCAGTGGTGGATATTCTGGCCGGCAGCTCGCTCGGGGCCGGAATCATTACAGCGACCACATCGTCGGGTGCGTCGGCAACCATGGCGTTTGCGGTTGGTGCGACCAATTTGCGCATGGGAAGCGGAACCCCGTTTCAGGAGGGGGTGGCCTCTGTGGGAGCCGCGCAGATTTCAGCGGGGGGAACGACGGTGGTTTCTGTTTCGGTGGTAGATGAAAACGGTGCCCCTTTTCTGGAGCCGGTAGAGGTCAACTTTTCCTCCTCCTGCAGCAGCCAGGCAACGCCTACGGCCACCCTGAGCTCCCCCGTCAGCACCGTGAACGGGGTTGCCACCAGTACCTATCTGGCGCAGGGATGTGTCGGCGACGACTCCATCAACGTCACTGCCAACGCCGGAGGGGTCAATCTCTCAGCCACCGCCACGGTGAATGTGCTGTCTGCTGAGGTGGGGAGTATCGAGGTGGTGTCCGCCACTCCGGAGAACATTGCGATTCAGGGTGCTGGCGGTATCGGTGGTTCGGAGAGTTCCACTGTCGTGTTTCGGGTACGCGACGTGAATGGCAATCCGGTGAACGGTCAGCTGGTCGATTTCTCTCTGAACACCCAGGTGGGTGGTATCTCGTTGACCCCAGCCCAGGCGACCACCAACACTGACGGTCTGGTTCAGACGGTGGTCAATTCCGGCACTGTTGCTACCACGGTTCGCGTCACTGCGAGCGTCCACGACAGCGATCCCTTGATCATCACCCAGTCCAGCCAGCTGGTGGTGTCCACCGGGATTCCCGATCAGAACAGCTTCAGTCTCTCCGCCGAGACGTTGAATCCGGAGGCCTGGGGGGTCGACGGTGTAGCAGTCGAGGTGACCGCCCGGCTGGCGGATCACTTCAACAATCCGGTTCCGGATGGCACCGCCGTCAGCTTCTTCACGGAGGGTGGTTCCATTCAACCCTCCTGTACCACAGTGGGAGGCAAGTGTAGCGTCATCTGGACCAGTCAGGAGCCACGTCCCACGGGCAAGACCCTTGCCGGGACGGGCCAGACCCCCGAAGTTCTCAATACTATGGGGCAGCCGTTCGGAGGCCGGGCGACGATACTGGCCACAGCCATCGGGGAGGAGTCGTTCCCGGATCTGAACGGTAACGGCCGCTTCGACGCTTCGGAAATGAGCGCGTTCCTGGGAACGGGTGTTTCCGGGCGTCCCTACGATTTGGCGGAGGCGTTCAACGATTACAATGAAGATGGCATCTACAATCCGGCCGTAGCAGGAGGAGAGGCCGCCGGGGAGCTGGAGGAGTTCGTGGACTTCAACGGTAACGCAGTTTTCGACGGGAAGGATGGGTTGTACAACGGTGTTCTCTGTTCGGTGCCTGCGCATGCGGGTTGTTCGCCGACCCAGCACTCCACCAACGTGCGTGCACAGCTGGTGCTGGTGATGTCGGGAAGCGCCGCAAACCTGACCCTCAACTCCCCCGCATCCGGTACCTTGACCCTACAGGGTGAGTCCACCGGCAGTGTCAGCGTCACCATTGCCGATCTGCATGGTCAGCCCATGCCGAAAGGGACGACGGTGAAATTCACCACCACGGTCGGTTCCATCGTCGGCCCCAGCTCGTTCACCTGGGCCAATGACAACCACAATGGTGGCGGCATGTTCTCGGTTGCAGTAAAAGGGGTGAACACAAATGGTGAGACGAAGACCGGTTCAGTAATCGTGGAGGTTTCCACCCCGGGCGGGATCGTCTCCGTCTTCACACCGGTGAGTGTCATCATCCAGTAGTAAACTGTGTTTTTCATCAGGGGTGCCATCTGTGGGCACCCCTTTTTTTTTGGGGGAGGGGAGGCGAATTCCGGGAAGCCTCACCGGCCGTTTTGCATTATCATGGTGACATGGCAAGATGCGACACCATCATTCTCGTTGGTCCCATGGGGGCGGGAAAGAGTACTATCGGGCGGCGGCTCTCGGCTACGCTGGGAAAGAATTTCATGGACAGCGATCGGGAGATAGAGAACCGAACTGGCGTCGATATTTCGCTGATATTCGAGCTCGAGGGCGAGGCGGGATTCCGGCGCAGGGAGAGCAGGATACTGGATGAGCTGACCCGCTGCCGGGGTATCGTGCTCGCCACCGGTGGGGGGGCGGTACTGGATCCGCGCAATCGCCAGCGCTTCCGGCAGCGCGGTTTTGTCGTCTATCTCCATGCTTCCATCGATCACCTGCTGCAGCGTACCGCGCGGGACAAGAGGCGCCCGCTGCTGCAGACCGATGATCCCCGTGTGCGGCTGCAGGAAATCATGCTGGAGCGGGAACCGCTCTATCATGAAGTTGCCGATCTGGAGGTGGAAACCGGCGGGCGCAATATCCGCAGGGTGGTGCGCGAGATAGCAAACCACTACAAAAAGGCTGAATGCCAAGGTGGTTAGAGCTATCATAGTGAGAGATGAGAGCCGGCAACCAAACATAGCGTCGATTCCACCATGAAAACCATTCACGTCGAACTGGGCGAGCGCAGTTATCCCATCTTTATCGGAACCGAACTGCTTGGCAGGGCGGAGCTGGTGGCGCCATACATTCGCGGTGATCAGGTGCTGATTGTCAGCAATGAAACCGTCGCCCCCCTCTATCTGGAACAGGCACAGGCGGCATTCGATGGGTTCCAGTGCCATTCGGTGATACTGCCAGACGGAGAGCAGTACAAAACCCTGCGCACGCTGAACACTGTATTCGATACCCTGCTCGAGCAGCGCTTCGACCGCAGCTCCACCCTGGTGGCTCTGGGTGGTGGCGTAGTGGGAGATATCACCGGGTTTGCTGCAGCCTGCTATCAAAGGGGAGTGGATTTCATCCAGATTCCCACCACACTGCTGGCGCAGGTGGACTCTTCCGTTGGTGGCAAGACCGGGGTCAACCATCCCTTGGGCAAAAACATGATTGGCGCTTTCCATCAGCCTCGCTGCGTCATTGCCGACATCGGCGTGCTGGATACGCTGGATGAGCGTCAGCTCAGTGCCGGACTGGCCGAAGTCATCAAATACGGCCTGATCCAGGATGCGGCATTCTTCTCCTGGCTGGAGGAGAATATGGAGCGGCTGCTGGCACGGGATCCCGAGGCGCTGATCCATGCAGTGCAGCGATCCTGCCAGGACAAGGCCGAGATAGTGGCTGCGGATGAGAAGGAGAGCGGCATTCGCGCCATTCTGAACATGGGGCACACCTTCGGACATGCCATCGAGACAGGAGTCGGTTACGGCCGCTGGCTGCACGGAGAAGCGGTGGCCACCGGCATGCTGATGGCAGCCGATCTGTCGCAGCGCCTCGGCTGGCTCGACGCACAGGATGTGGCACGCATCGACAACCTGATCGACAAGGCCTGTCTGCCGACCCGCGCGCCTGCCGATCTGCAGTGCGAAGAGTTCCTGGAGTTGATGGCAGTGGACAAGAAAGTGGCTGGTGGCAAGATACATCTGGTTCTGCCACGGGCGATTGGAGAATCGGCAGTCTGCTCCGATTACGATCCGGAGATACTGAAGCAGACTCTGGAGGCCCATCTGGCAGTCGGTGGAGTGAAGTAGTGCTGGCTCCCTATGCAGTGAGCGATGCCGAATCGCGCGGGCGCCGCTATCCCGAGACTGCCCCCCGATACCGTGGTGAGTTCCAGCGCGATCGGGATCGTATCGTCCACTGCTCCGCTTTCCGCCGCCTGGAGTACAAGACCCAGGTATTCGTCAATCATGAAGGGGACATGTTCCGCACCCGCCTGACCCACTCCATCGAGGTGGCGCAGATCGGGCGATCCATTGCCAGGGTGTTGGCAATCAACGAAGATCTGGTGGAAGCCATCTCCCTGGCTCACGATCTTGGTCATACGCCATTTGGTCACGCGGGTCAGGATGCCCTGGACAGCTGCATGTCGGGGTATGGGGGGTTTGAGCACAACCTGCAGTCGTTGCGTGTGGTCGAAGAGCTGGAGCAGCGTTACGCCGAATTTTCCGGGCTGAATCTCACCTTTGAAACCCGGGAAGGGATCCTCAAGCACTGCACACTACAGCATGCCAGCGGGCTGGGAGAGCTGGGTGAACGTTTTCTGCAGCGTCAACACCCCTCGCTGGAGGCCCAGGTAGCCAACGTCGCCGATGAAATAGCATATAATAACCACGATGTGGACGATGGTCTGCGTGCCGGACTCATCACCCTGGAACAGCTTGACGAAGTCGAACTGTTCCGGGAGCACCACCGGCAGGTGCGGAACAGGTATCCGCACCTCAATGGTCGGCGGATGGTCAACGAAGTGGTGCGGCGTATGATCAACCATCTGGTGATCGACCTTCTCGAAGCCAGCCAGGCGCGGCTGGCGGAGTATGCACCGGAGGATGTTTCAGCGGTGCGCACCACTCCCGCACCACTGATCGGTTTCAGCGATGAGATGAAGCAGAAGAACCGCCAGCTGAAACGGTTTCTGCGTGACAACATGTATCGCCACTACCGGGTGCACCGCATGACGGCCAAGGCAAGAAGAATCATCCATGCGCTTTTCCACGAGTTCATGGGTGACCCCGCGCTGCTTCCGGGAGAGACCCAGGAGACCGTCCGGCAGAGTGAGCAGGCGCAGGGGGAGCATGGTCGCGCCCGGGCGGTGGCAGACTACATTGCCGGAATGACCGACCGGTTTGCCATCTCGGAGTATGAGCGGATCTTCAACCCACACTCAAGCTGAAGGTGGCAAAAGAGAATCCGGCAGCCAACGGAGACAGACATACCCATGGGTACCGGAAGTTATCCCTATCTCGACTTCTTCAAACTGCGGCAGGCACCGTTCACCCCGATGGTGGATGACGCATTCTTCTTTTCCGATCCGGCTATCAGCCAGCGGCTTGACATGCTTCGGCATCTGGTTCACTACAGCGATCTGCTTCTGGTCGTCATCGGAGTGCAGGGGAGTGGCAAGAGTAGTCTGCTACAGCGCTTTCTCGGCTCCGTCGCGGAACAGATGGTGGTGTGCCGGGTGGATGCCGAATTTGGTATGGATGCGCAGAGGTTGCTGCAGCGCATCGGTTCCGGCTTCGGCCTCTCCTCGCCACCTTCCGGTACCGCTGCCCTGGCCGAGGCGCTGGGCTCACTGCCGGCCGGTCGTCCGGCGCTGTTGCTGATCGACGATGCCCACCGCCTCTCCATCGGAGCAGTGGCGGAGCTGCTGGAGCTGGCCGAGCTGGAAGGAGCCAGAGGCAAGCTCTTGCGAATCGTACTGTTCTGCGAGCCCGCCATCGATGAGCTGCTCGCAGCCCCCTCGATTGCCCCGTTGCGGGATCGCATCACCCAGACCATGGAGATCCCCCCGTTCACCGAGGAGCAGACAGATGCCTACCTTCACTATCGGATGCGGGTGGCGGGCCTGACGTCAGAGTTCCCCTTCTCCCCAAAGCTGGTAAAGATGATCCACAAGGGGGCGCGCGGCAATCCCGCCCGCATCAACGAGCTTGCCCACCGCGCGTTGATGGAGATGAGCGACGAGGAGCCGTCGCAGCACCCGCTGGCTTGGCTCCAGGGCCGGGAGAAGTGGTTGCCGCTGGCAGCCGGGGTGGCTGTACTGCTGCTGGCCGTACTGTTGTTGCCCGGCAGAGAGGAGCAGGAGCCGCGCCTGGCCGGTGAGGTGGAGGAGCACGCTCTGCCGATTGCTCCGGAGGGAGAGCAGGGCGAAGCGGAGACGGTAGTCCTTGTTCCGAAGAAG
>JALSRO010000422.1 GCA_026984715.1 Chromatiales bacterium
TGCTGATCTCCGTTCCGGTCCTGATGGTACTGCTCGTGCTGGAAAAGAGCTCCCTGTTCTGGCCGGCGATTGTGGCTGTGGTGCTATTTGTTGTACTGCGGACCATGATGATGCGCCGTCTGGGCGGGACCACCGGCGATCTGGCGGGGGCGCTGGTGGAGTTGACGGAAACCGTTGTATTGACAGCGGCGGTTCTGGGTTAGCCGCTCTTCGAAGACCCTATAAGATTGGCAAGCAGAGCAAACTCCTGCAGAGAGAGCTGCTCTGCCCGTATGGCCGGATCGATTCCGCTGCTGCTGATCTGCTCCGCGCTTAGCATCTTTTTCAGCGTGTTGCGCAGGGTCTTGCGTCGTTGTGAGAAGGCCTGTGTGACCAGCTGTGAGAAAGCGGCGGGATCGGTTACTTCCACAGGTGGTTCCGGATGGGGAATCAGCCGGATGATGGCGGAGTCAATTTTTGGTGCGGGCCGGAACGCCTCCGGTCCGACGGTGAATAGCATCTCCACCTGACAATGGAACTGCACCATAACGCTCAGACGACCATACGTTTTGCTGCCGGGGGTAGCTATGATCCGCTCCACCAGCTCTTTCTGTAACATGAAATACATATCCTGGATGCAGGGGAGCTGTTTGAAGAGATGGAAGAGCAACGGTGTGGATATGTTGTAGGGAAGGTTTCCAAACAGGCGAATCCGCTTTTCCGGCTGTTTGAGCGTGCAGAAATCAAATTTCAGCGCATCTGCTGAATGGATCTCCAGCGTGCCGAGTCCGGCACAGTTCTGTTGCAGGAGGGGAATGAGGTCGCGATCCAGCTCGACCACTGTCAGCTGCTTTGTCAGGGTGAGAATCTGACGGGTCAGTGCTCCCGGGCCGGGGCCGATCTCTACCAGTGTCTGGCCGGGGCGGGGATCGATGGCGGAGACGATGCGCTGCAGCACCGTGGCATCATGCAGAAAATTCTGGCCGAAGCGTTTGCGGGCGCGGTGCTGTTTCATTGAGGTGATCTCTGGGCCATTTCCAGTGCGGTCTGTAGTGCATACTCCAGGCTGCCGGAGGAGGCCTTGCCGCTGCCGGCCAGCTCCAGCGCGGTGCCGTGATCCACAGAGGTGCGGATAATGGGCAGGCCCAGGGTGATATTTGCCGCCCGTCCGAACCCCCTGTATTTGAGCACCGGCAGCCCCTGGTCGTGATACATGGCAAGCACTACATCGCCGTTTTCCAGCTGCTGGGGGGTGAACAGGGTGTCGGCGGGAAGAGGGCCATGCAGCCGCATTCCTTCGCTGCGCAGCTTGTCCAGAACCGGTTGAATCACCTCGATCTCCTCGCGGCCGAGATATCCTCCCTCCCCGGCATGTGGATTCAGTCCACAGACCAGGATGCGGGGTGAATCGGTGCAGAACCAGCGCCTCATATCGTGGTCGAGAATGCGCAGAATCTTCTCCAGGCGGGTAGCTGTGATCGCCTGGATGACCTGGCTGAGAGGAAGGTGAGTCGTGGCCAGCGCCACGCGCAGACCCTCGGTGGCCAGCATCATGACGACATTTTCGGTTCCGGTCTGTTCGGCCAGAAACTCGGTATGCCCGGTAAAGGGAATGCCCGCCTCATTGATCACCCCCTTGTGTACCGGGGCGGTAACCAGCGCGGCGAACTCCCCGTT
>JALSRO010000423.1 GCA_026984715.1 Chromatiales bacterium
GGAATGAGAGACCAAATCCCCTGCAAAAAGTATAGTAGAGCCCGGGGGTGGCAGAAGAAGTCAATCAACTGCTGATTGATGCAGATCAAAATGACACCGATCTCCACCACGGGGCACCGGCGATGCAGTATCAGGATGAAAAGATCTTTCCCTACGGATGCCCCCGGGTGTTCGCACTGGTGGCAGACATCGAGAGTTATCCGCAGTTCCTGCCCGGCTGGTCGCGGGTCCGCGTCCTGCACTCGGACGACCATCGTCTGGAGGTCGAACAGCAGCTGCAGCTGGGTCCGTTTCCCGTTCGTTTCCACTCCAGCGCCGAGCTCGAACGCTGCCGGAGCATCCTCATCACCAGTAGCGATGCGCCGTTCGGCAGGATGACCATCGAGTGGTGCTTCACCCCCAGAGACCAACAGCGCTGCCAAGTCTCCCTGACCATCGACCTGGCGCTGAACCCCGGTTCGCTGCGGCACCCTCTGCAGCGGCTGTTGAAGCACGGTAGTGGCGAACTGTTGCGGTTGTTCGAGGAGCGTGCGCGGGAGGTTTATGGATAAGAGATCGTTCCCGAGATGAGTGCCAGACCCAAAGAATCCCGGGACACAGTTTCTCGAGAGAAAACTTCCTTCTATGGTTGATCTCTTGATTTTTCCAGCAGGTCGTAATGCTCTTCTACAAAACGTCGCTCATGCTCATATGTCACTTGTTTCGTTGTGGTACTGAGTCCAACCTCCTGGTCGCAGGATTTGCCTGCAGTCATGGTAGCATTGAATTTGTCAATGATTTGTTGTCGCACCTTGTCTGGATCGTTGTTGCCAAGGGCGTATTCCAGGTTCTGAATGGCGATTATTATTGCGTCAGGCGATTCGTACTGAAAACCTTTCGCCTCCATGCATCTGGACCACTCATGCAGGGCTGCTTCTATTCTTGCATCGCTGGTAATGGCATCATCCAGCGCCCTGCGTTCGTCTGCAAGCATGCCTGCTATGGCGTAGATGCCGGGAATTTTTCTGCTTGCCAGATTGTGACAGGCATCCGGGTTGGCATTTTTATGAGCTTCCGCATCTTCAGCGTTGGGATCTGGTATTCCATAGAGCGCCATATTGTATGCAATGCGCTCCTCCTTGGAGAGATGGTCGAGATATGCATCATCCGGACCCTGTTTTTCCAGCATTTCGATCAGCTCCTGAGTCGTATAATTTTCATCATGCCGTATAACAATGGGTTCCCCGGGAGTATATTGAAATCCCTTGCCTCGCATGCACTCGGCGACTATCATCTCTCTTTCCCGCTCTTCAGCCAGTTGCTGCCGGCGGTGTTTTTCCCGTTCCCGCGGTCCGTCTCTAAAACCTGGGTAGATAGATAATGGGGAGTCAGCAGCGGGATTGTTTTCTGTTCGGTTATAATCTTTGTTTATATCAATCCCTTTGTGCGAATTTGTTTCGGATGCATCCTCTTTCAAGTAAATTTCATCAGGAGGTTTTACTGGAGGGCTGGTATCATTTGTTTTTGTTGGGTTGCTGTAAGAGGAACCGGGGTTGTCGTTTTGAAATAAGATAAAAAATCCACAAAATGCCAGAGAGGAAAGTATGATTATTGCCAATATTGTCGGGATGTTTTTCATATGATAGCAAAGAATTACGTTCGGCTTGCTGGTTATCGACGGGTTAATAATAGTAGCAGCTGGTCGTTGGCGTCGAAACAAGAAAGGAGAGGCCAGTGTTTATGCGCTATCTTCTGGACCAACTCCATGACGCCCACCAGCTCCAAATGCTCCACCACTTGATCCGGCCAGAAGAATCCCGGTTAAGATATCTTTCTATTCCATAGGCAATCTCTGCACTATCCGTTGCGTTCTTAAGATACTTGGCGCCTGCATTCCATGTGTGGAATTCCCTTTCAATATAAGCTGCAACAGCCGCTGTCATGCGTAATTCAGCGAGGGAGCTATATGCAGTGCAGGGACTACTCTCATGGCATACAAAGTCATTTGTTCCCGGTGTTATATCTTCGACATAATAGAGAATATCATTCGATAGCGTTTGGCCTTTGCTCGATCTGTATATGATCACCGCCCCATGGACAGACGAGTTGCTGCTGTTGCAGCTTTCTGCTCGTGCATTGCTGTGGATGGGAATATGAACATCTGCTTTCCACTCATTTGATCTTCTGATCGCGGTATTCAACGTTCCTCTACCGATCCTGACTTCAAATCCCTTTGCTCTAAGACCATCTGCATCATTCGCGATATGCAGGGCTGATGTGAAGGCGGTTGTGTTTTCATTGCCATCGAGAGCTGCGCATTCTCCTCTTTTCCCGGCATCGGAATGGCGAGCCGGCGACAGATATACACTCTGGCCATTGGCAACAGCAGGATCAGGGTAAATGATTATATCATCCGGTTCTGCTGCTAATGGTGTGGCGGGAACTGTTATCAGAAGAGTGCTCAGCATGAGGGGGGCGGCTTGTTTTCTGGTGAGCTCCTTGTCCATGATTATCTCCCTGATACGAGAAAGTAATTTTTAATGTTCTGTGGGCGCATTCTTCATCCACGTACTGGATATATTACCCCCCCCTATTTAGATCAAGTCAAATTCCTTCAGTTGTCCGCACTGGCTTGTGGAGGAACCGGGGCTAGGCTATCTTTCGGGGGGGACAACGTGCGTCTGATGTGACTGCTATAGTCAGCAGAACAGGTGAAAGCAAGATGACCTTCGGGGTGTATCTATCTCCCCCGGTAGTTTGCTGAAGGTCGCTTTGTTACCGTTTTGGGGCGAATGAGTGTTCGCAGCCAAGCATATGATGAAGGAGTTTGAAGCTATCATGGACAATGCAGAACCAACCGTAGCGCGATTTCCGACGCCATTTGCCGCCTATTTTGCCGCCACGCGGCCACCCTTTATTGTCGCCTCCGTTGTCCCGATTCTTCTCGGCCTGAGTTTCGCGCTCTATCTGGGATACCCCATCGCTGGGGTGAGCGCCGTACTCACCTTGCTGGCAGCCATACTGCTGCATGCGGCGGTGAATGTCCTGAACGATTACTACGATGCGCTCAATGGTACCGATGAGCTGAACACCGAGCGCATCTACCCTTTCACTGGCGGCAGCCGTTTCATTCAGAACGGTGTTCTGAGCCTCCAACAGATGCGGAACTTCGGCATCGGCCTGATCCTGGCGGTGGTGGCTATGGGCATCTATCTGATCTATCAGAGCGGGATGGAGCTGTTCTGGCTGGGACTGGGCGGACTGCTGCTGGGGTGGGGCTATTCGGCACCGCCGCTGCGGCTCAACAGCCGGGGGCTGGGTGAGCTTGCCGTGCTCGCCGGTTTCGGACTGCTGCCGTTGGGGGCCTTTTTCGTCCAGAGCGGTGAGCTCTCCTGGTGGCTGATGCTGGTCTCCCTGCCATCGGCACTGCTGACCACCAATCTGCTCTACATCAACCAGTTTCCGGATCGCAAGGCGGACATCGCTGCCGGAAAACTGCACTGGGTAGCGCGTCTCACCCCCGCGACCGCCGCCTGGGGCTATCCCCTGATCGCCCTGCTGGCGGGAGCGGTTCTTGTGCTGTTGATGGCGACAGGAGTGCTGCCCTGGCTGGCGCTGGTGGCTGCCCTGCCGCTGCTGCTGAGCATCCGGGCGGCCAGGATACTGCTTCGTTACGCCGGACAGCCTCGAAAACTGGCGCCGGCCATCCGCATGACCATCCTTGCCATGCTGGGGCACGGGTTGCTGCTTTCTGTGGTGTTGCTGAGTGGCTGAGTAGTCATACAAACCGTTGCCTCCCTGGAATGTTGAGTGCGCGGACATATACGGATCGATCGCCGGATGAATGGGGTATTGCGCAGATTCTCCGGGCCTTGCAGAGCAGCGATCTATCCGGCGAACCGCATCGACAGATCGACTGCATGAAGGTGTTTGGTCAGCTCTCCCACGGAGATGTAGTCGACGCCGGTTTCGGCGACGGCGCGGATGGTCTCCAGGTTGATGCCGCCGGAGGCTTCCAGTTCGGTGCGGCCTTCGGTGATGGCGACTGCTTCGCGCAGGGTTGCGTTGTCCATGTTGTCCAGCAGGATGCGGTCGACGCCGGCGGCCAGTGCTTCGTGAAGTTCCTGCAGGGTCTCGACCTCTACCTCCAGCAGCAGCTTGTTGCGGGAGAGAGCGCGTGCCTGCTGTACCGCTGCGCTGATGGAGCCGGCGGCCATGATGTGGTTCTCCTTGATCAGGATGGCGTCGAACAGGCCGATGCGGTGGTTGTGTCCGCCGCCGCAGAGGACGGCGTATTTCTGTGCCAGGCGCAGGCCGGGCAGGGTCTTGCGGGTGTCGAGGATCTTTACCCCGGTGCCGGCGATGGCGTCCGCGAAGCGCCGGGTCAGGGTGGCGGTGCCGGAGAGGGTCTGCAGGAAGTTGAGGGCGGTGCGCTCGACGGTGAGCAGGGAGCGGGCCGGGCCGTTGAGGCTGCAGATGTGCTGGTTGACGCCGAGCGGATCGCCGTCCTCTGCATGCCAGCTGATCTCCACCGACGGGTCGAACTGGCGGAACGCCTCTTCGACCCACGCCCTGCCACACAGCACTGCCGCTTCACGGCAGATGATCTCTGCCTGGGCGGATTCCTCCGCGTCGATCAGACGGGCGGTGAGGTCACCGTCGCCGATATCCTCATCCAGCGCATGGCGCACCTGGCGGCGAATCTCCGTTTCGGTCAGATAGGGGGGGAACATGGTCACTCCTTTTTCTTGTGGGGGCGTGAGAAATAGTCGTCGCGCAGTTTTTTCACCGCGCCGGCCAGCAGGATCAGCGCCAGCAGGTTTGGCAGCGCCATCAGCAGGTTGGTGATACCAGCTGCAGCGGCACCGCGGCGCCCACTACCACCAGCAGGGTAAAGACCACGCGGTAGGGCATCACCGCCTGCTCGCCGAACAGGAATTTTGCCGAGCGGTCGCCGTAGTAGGACCAGGCGATGGTGGTGGAGAAGGCGAACAGGGAGAGGCCGATGCCTACCACTACCGCGCCGCCGTCACCCAGGGTGGTGCTGAAGGCGTAGGCGGTGAGGGCGGCGCCCACCGCTTCGTCGGGGTGGTGGAGATGGCTGCCGGTGACCACGATCACCAGCCCGGTCAGGGTGCAGATCACCAGGGTGTCGATGAACGGCTCCATCATTGCCACCAGCCCTTCGCGCACCGGCTCGTTGGTGCGGGCCGGAGCGTGGGCCATGGCCGAGGAGCCCAGCCCCGCTTCGTTGGAGAACAGGCCGCGCGCCACCCCCCAGCGGATCGCCTCGCCCACCGCCGCGCCACCCACCGCAAAGGGGTTGAGGGCGTGGTTGAGAATGGTGGCGAAGGCGGCCGGGATGGCGCTCAGATGGTTGAACAGCACCAGTAGCGCCCCGACGATGTAGATGGTGGCCATGAAGGGGACCAGGGTGCTGGCCACCCTGGCGATCCGTTTCACCCCGCCGAGGATCACCATCCCCACCATCAGCCCCATGAGGATCCCCAGTAGCCAGGCGCTCTCCCGGATCCCGGGCCAGATGAAGGCCAGCCCATCCACCACCGAATTGGCCTGCACCATGTTGCCGATCCCGAAGGAGGCGATCAGGGCGAACAGGGCGAATGCGGCGGCGGTGCGTGGCATCTTCAGGCCATGCAGCAGGGTGTACATGGGGCCGCCGGAGACGGTGCCATCTTCGGCCACTTCGCGGTAGCGGATGGCGAGGGTGCTCTCGGTGAACTTGGTGGCCATGCCGAAGAAGGCGGTGATCCACATCCAGAACAGGGCGCCGGGGCCGCCCAGCGAGATGGCGGTGGCCACGCCGGCGATGTTGCCGGTGCCGACGGTGGCGGAGAGTGCGGTGGAGAGCGCCTGGAAGTGGGATACCTCGCCCACGTCCTTGTGGCTGCTGTAGCGGCCGCCCACCAGCTCCAGGCCGTGACGGAAGCCGCGCAGCTGGACGAAACCCATACGCAGGGTGAGATAGAGGCCGGTGCCGAGCAGCACTGCCAGGGTCAGGCCGTTGCCCCATAAGAATCCGGCGATGCTGCCGGTCAGACTGGTGAGATACTCCATGCGGGGATTATGAAAGATTTTTGTAAATGAAGCTATGATAGGATCGGTGTGATTCTCCGCCCCGAAGCTTCCTGTTTTTCGAGAGCCTCGGGGTGAATGAAAAAACGGGGGGCGGAATAGTGAGATGAGAATAGAGACCAACACCGGGCTGCTGCAGTGCGCGCGTCAGGTCTGTTCTCCCAACTGTGACGAGCGCCCCGAGGGGGAGCAGATCAGCCTGCTGGTGATCCACAACATCAGCCTGCCGCCGGCGGAGTATGGCGGCTGCTGGATCGATGCGCTGTTCACCAACACCCTCGATGCCGCGGCCCATCCCTATTTCCGGACCATCGCCGGGCAGCGGGTTTCCGCCCATCTGTTGATCCGGCGCGATGGCGAGCTGGTGCAGTATGTCCCGTTTCAGCGCCGCGCCTGGCATGCGGGGGTGTCCTGTTTCCAGGGGCGCGAGGGGTGCAACGACTTTTCCATCGGTATCGAGCTGGAGGGGTGTGACGAGCACCCCTATGAAGATGTGCAGTATGAACGGCTGATCCCGCTGACCCGCTCCCTGATGCGGCACTATCCCGCTATTACGCCCGGACGGATTGTCGGGCACTGTGATATCGCCCCGGGGCGCAAGAGTGATCCCGGCCCGGCGTTCGACTGGAAGCGCTATCTCGATGCGTTGCGGGACGACCCATGCAGCGGTTGAGGGTCATCGGACAGCCGTTGCTGGAGAGCCTGCGCGATCTCGCCCCTATCATTGTGGTGATCGCCTTTTTCCAGCTCGCGGTGCTGCAGCAGCCGTTGCCGGATCTGGAGCGGCTGCTGGTGGGTACGCTGCTGGTTGCCGCCGGTCTGGCGCTGTTCGTGCGGGGGCTGGAGATGGGGCTGTTCCCCATCGGTGAGAGCATGGCCTACGCCTTCGCCCGCAAGGGGAGTGTGCTGTGGCTGCTGCTGTTCGCCTTTGCGCTGGGGTTCGGAACTACCGTGGCGGAGCCGGCACTGATCGCGGTGGCCGGCGAGGCGGCGCAGGTGGCGGCGCAAGGGGGGGTAATCGATGACACTCCGCAGGAGCGCGACGCCTATGCCATGGGGCTGCGTTTGACCGTCGCCCTGTCGGTGGGGTTGGCCATCGTGATCGGCGTGCTGCGTATCCTGCGCGGCTGGCCGATCCACTATCTGATCATCGGCGGCTATGTGGGGGTGGTGATCATGACCCTGTTCGCGCCGAAGGAGATCATCGGCATCGCCTACGACTCCGGCGGTGTGACCACCTCCACCATCACCGTGCCGCTGGTGACCGCGCTGGGGGTCGGGCTGGCCTCCAGTATCAAGGGGCGCAACCCGATGGTGGACGGCTTCGGCCTGATCGCCTTTGCCTCGCTGACCCCGATGATATTCGTGATGGGTTACGGGATGCTCATCTGATGGAGCTGCTGCAACATCTGCTCCACACCACGCTGCTGACGGTGCGCGATGTACTGCCCATCGTGGCGGTTATCTTCGGCTTTCAGCTGCTGGTGATCCGCAGGCCGATCCCCAATCTGAAAAGGGTCCTGCTGGGGTTTCTCTATGTGCTGATCGGTCTGGCCCTGTTTCTGGTGGGGCTGGAGGAGGCGCTGTTTCCACTGGGAGAGCTGATGGCCCGGCAGCTTACCGATCCGGCTTTCATCCATCGCGGAGTGGAGCAGGTCGCCGGGGTGCTGCGCTGGCAGGAGTACATGTGGGTCTACCTGTTCGCGGCCGCCATCGGCTTCT
>JALSRO010000424.1 GCA_026984715.1 Chromatiales bacterium
CCTCCAAAGGCAGTCAGCCGTGCTGCCTGGCTCCAGTTGCCACCCGACTTCTCATAGACATAGACGGCACCGGGAGTCGCACCGTTGGCATGGCCGGATGCGCCTGTCACCAAGGTGCTTCCCTCGATGGCCACCGCCTTGCCAAAGGTTTGGTTTTCCGCACCGTCGGCTGCGATCAGCTTCGTTGTCTCGCCCATATCGACCCAGCCGCCCTGCGGTTTCTCAAACAGATAGACCGCTCCGGCATCTACGCCGTTGGCGTTGTCGTCGGTGGGTGCGCCCACTGCGACGACATCACCACTGATGGCTACCGCGGTACCGAACAAATCACCGCTGTCGCCATCTGTTGCGGCCAGCCGTGCCTTCCGGACCCAACCTCCCGTGGTATTGGCGTATAGATATACCGCTCCCTTGCCCCCTTCTCCGGGAGCCGCTACTACGGCCACCTCCCCATCGATTGCCACGGCATCCCCGAAAGACGCACCGCTGGCAGGGGTGCCGGGAAGCAACTTTTTCGCCAGCGAGTAATCCCCCGCCAGAACACTCACTGGTACCAGAAGCATGGCCGTAACCAGAATGACAAGAATGGAAATCAGGGCTGCGCTGCGCTGCTCTCTCATTGGTATGGTTCCTGTGGTAGTGACAAAAGGATGAATGGCCCTTCTCCTAGCGGACAAGAGAACCCCAAAGCGATACGCTCTGGGGCGGGACGATACGAGATATACGACAACAGAAACGGCATATATTATCAACCCCACAACCATCAGGGCTGTTTTCGGCTGGGCATCAGCAACCAGCCCATGCCGCAACAAGGCGCCGTGTCACGGTGGAAGTTCGATGCAAGTCGTTCTACCGGGCAACGACCCGGCCGCTCACCTGTACCTCGACCGGGTAACCTTCGATCCTGCGCGGAACGGCCGAGACGATCACAGGGCTATCCGACTCCACCCCCACGATGATCACAGGCACCCCATCGCGGCTCCTGCCGAGCCCCACCGAAACCACGCCGGGGAGAGCCATCAACTCGGTGGTGTGCTGCTCCTTGACCTGCTGGATCGAACGCTCCATTCCGCATGCTCCGGTAGCTGCACTCACCGCCATTGCAACAGCAAACAGGGTGATACGCAGCATCTCTAAAGAGAGAGACTCATGGAGGAGAACACATTCTCTATCCGGTTGATAATGGTACTGTTATCACTTCCGGCGAACAGCAACCCTACCAGCTGATCGGAATCATCGAGCACCGCTGAGCCGCTGTCTCCCCCCTGGCTCATGGCTCCGCCAAGCAGCTGGTCGGTGAACAGCGCCACCCGTCCACTACCGTACTGAACCTTAACCGTGACGTCGATCTGCTGGATCTCCCCCTGGGTGAAACCGGTAGTACGACCACACTTCTTGATCGCCATACCCAGCTCGCCACGGCCTGTCCCTCTGATCGGACCGATGTGCAGAATCTCATCGGCCACATCCTCATCAGCAAGGGGCCTCGCTATGGCCGCATCCACTTTGTTGGATTCAGGCTGCACGGTTACGGCCTGCAGCCGGGTGGTACTGCCGAACCAGGAGGCGATACCGTTGACCGCATCGACAACGGCCCCGGCCACTCCACAGGAGCTGGGCTC
>JALSRO010000425.1 GCA_026984715.1 Chromatiales bacterium
TCAGCGCCGCCTCCCTTGGCCTCACCTACTCGCCGGGCGACTGGCTCTGGAACGGGCGGATGGAAAAACGGGACTCCGACCAGGAGGATCGCTGGACCCTCGCCACCTCCGCCCAGACCACCCTGCGCGCCGACCTGAGCCTGCTCGCCTCCCTGCGCCTGCAGCAGAGCCGTGCCGCATCCGGCCAGCAGAAGCGCAACGAAAAACTGCATCTCGCGCTGGCCTGGCGGCCCGGTGATCGCCGCTGGCTGCTGCTCAACCGCATGGAGCTGATCAACGAGCGCAACCGCGGCGACCTCGACAATACCAGCCAGCGCATCATCAACAACCTCAACACCCACTACCGCGCCACCGAGCGGCTGCAGCTGGGCCTCCAGTACGGCACCAAATACCTCATCGAAACCATCGACGGCGACCACTACCGCGGCCGCGCCGACCTGCTGGGGCTGGAGAGCCGCTACGACATCACCCCTGACTGGGACATCGGCCTGCACGGCAGCCTGCTGCGAGTGCCCGATACCGGCCAGCACGACTACAGCGCAGGCGCTTCAATCGGCCACCTGTTCGCCGATAACATCTGGGTGAGCATGGGCTACAACTTCCGCGGCTTCTACGACGAGGACTTCTCCCGCAGCCGCTACACGATGCAGGGGCCGTTCATCCGATTCCGGATGAAGTTCGATCAGCAGACGGTGCGGGAGCTGGCGAAATGGGCGGGGCGGTGAAGCGGTTATTTCCAACGTATGCAAAAGTCAGGAGCTTGTAGGGTGTATAAGCGAGGCGCCATACACCAGCATTCGAGGTCTCTCGTTCCCGAGCTTGAGCATGGGAATGAGAAAAACCAGAGTTTGGTGATGTGGGTTTGGTGGAATGGCGGATGGCGCTTCTCTTATCCGTCTTACGGGTTATTAGTGGCGATTATGCTATTGGTTACATTATTGCCGATCCGTGGGGCGAATGGTGCTATTTCATATGTGCAAGGTGTCGGTGCATTCAGTCAATATTATGGTTCTGGTCCATCATCGGTTGTTATTCCCGTTACGGCCAGTGTTGCTGCTGGAAATAGTATTATCGTTACCTTGACATGGGGTGCATGGGGTCCTGGAGAAATAACAACGTGCAGTGATACTCAAGGTAACAGTTATACTACTGATGTAAGCGAGTTTTATAGTGGCGCAGGTCTCTATACGATAATTTGCTCTTCCCATAATGTGACTGCGTTGAGTGCTAGTGATACCATTAATGTATCCTTCACCTCTAGCACCTACGGGGTGGCTGCAACAGCCCATGAGTTTTCTGGTTTGGCTCCCTCTTTGGCGCTTGATCAGACGGCCAAAGCCAACGGAAGTTCCACCACTCCTTCCTCGGGCAATACTGCGACGACGATACAGGCAGATGAATTGCTTATTGGTGCTATAGGCGTTAGCGGTTCACCCACGGATGCCTTTACCCCGGGGGGTGGTTATACGGCTTTGAATACAGTCGGATTCACCGGTGTTTGGAATGGAACCATCCGGCCCGAATACAAAGTTGTTTCAGCAACCGGTGTTTATCAGGCTGATGGGGTTTTAGGTGTCAGCGCAGGCTGGTCCGCTACTATTGCAACTTATAAAGCTGCTGCATCGACGGTAAATATTACCACATCTGGAACGCTCTATAGTGACGAAGGAATCACTCCTCTCTCAGGCCAGACCGTGCGCCTGTTGATAGAAGGGAATAGCGCTGGTACAGCCATAACCGACGGTTCCGGAAACTACTCCATTACGGCTGCCGTTACTGCCGGGGATATGTATATCCCCCTGCTGGTCTATGTGGATGATGGCACTGTCGTTGGTACTACAGTTACAGTACTGGATTCGACAATTGCAACAACCATTAACGACCTGGATATCTATGCAGATCATCTGATCACCCGTCAGGATGGGGGTGGCACCCCTCTGGATACCGGCGATATGGATAACGCCAAGGTCCTGTATCCGGATACAGACATCCTCTACTCGATATCCTGGCCGGACATGACAGTAACCGGCTCCAACACCGAACTGTATGTTGCAGGCGGCCACTTTTTCACGCCATTTGGCAATGTCACAACCCCTAATATGAAGATAGTGGGAACGCTGAATGCCGGCGATAGTACATACATGAACGCCAGTGACAGGGTATTTGCCGTCAGCGGCAACTGGGACCACAGCTTCGGCACCTTCAACCATGGAACCAGCACGGTGGATTTCACCGGCACCGGCACCATCCGGGTCACGGGGGCATGGTGGACGAAACCGTTCTACAACGTCACTGCGGCAGCCGCCGGCCAGACAACCACCATCGCTTACGGAAGTGGTATCGCCGTCACCAATGTGTTGACCCTCGGGAGTGGCACCCTGGCCGGTGGCGAGATCAATCTGAGCCTCGACAGCGGTACGCCGCTGGTGACCGGCGGAACCACTTTCACCAACACACGGGTCAAATATCATCCGAACAGTGGTGGCCCCATCAACGTGGCCGCCGCCGCATACCGTGATGTCTGGCTGGCGGGGAACGCCGCCACCAACACCTTCAACCTGATGGGTGACATGAGCTGCGCGACGTTGACCGTTGCGGGGTCCGGAGGTGGGGACAGCGCTGTTTTCGATACCGCCGGTCATGCCATCAGCTGCAACAATCTCGCCATCGGTACCACCAATGTGGATCGCTACGGCACCCTTCGTCTCAACGGTTCTACGGTCGATGTTTCCGGAAATGTCACGATATATGCGTCGGACACCGGAGGGACCAATCAGATCGATGCCGGAAGCGCCACCATCAATGTTGGCGGCAACTGGACAAACAGTGATACCTTCAGCTACGGAACCAGCACCGTCAATTTTACCGGCAGCGGCACTATAGACAATGGCACCAGCTGGTCTTCGGTTTCCAGGCATTTCTATAATGTAAGCGGAGCCGCGGCTGGCCAGACCACCACCATCTCGTCCGCCGGGGGGATGGCGGTGGAGAATGTCCTGTCGCTGGGCGCCGGTACGCTGGCTGGTGGCAAGGTCTATTTGAGGAAGGACGGGGGCGCGCCGCTGGTGCTTGCGGGCACGACACTCTCCAATTCGCTGTTTCGCTACATTCCCCTCACGGCCCCGGTCGATGTCGCCAGCGCCACCTATCCCGTTCTCTATCTGGTTGCAAGGGGTGTCTCCGCCACCTTCTCCCTGTTGGGTGACATCGGTTGCAATACCTTATGGGTTCTGGGCAACAGTACCGGTACCAAATCGATACTGGATACGACGGGCAACAGCTACTCCATCACCTGCAACCAGTTGAGGGTTGGAAACTCCTCCAATACGGGGCGCAACGGGGAACTGCGTCTCAACGGCTCCGCGGTGGACATCAATGGCAATCTGTTCATCCAGGATGGCCTGGGGAACAATGTCATCGACGCCGGAAGCGCCACCATCAACGTCAGCGGTGATTGGAACAACAGCGATACTTTTACCGCCGGCACATCTTCGGTGATCCTCGACGGCACCGGCCAGGCCCTGAACGGCTCCACCACTTTCTACAACCTGACCAAGACGGTTTCCAGTGCCGACACCCTCACCTTCGCTGCCGGTAGCACCCAGACCATCACCGGCACGGCGACACTGCAAGGCACCAGCGGCCAGCTTCTCAGCCTGCGCTCTTCGGCAACCCCCTCCCGGTGGAATCTCAATCTGGCCAGTGGTGCCAGCAAGGCGATCTCTTACGTGGATGTGCAGGATGGGGATGCCTCCGGATCCGACGCTGCCCTGTTGCCGGTCAACCCCCCCTATTCGGTGGACAGCGGCAACAACGTGAGTTGGTTCGGCAGCGCGGTCATCACGGTGACCAAGAGCAGCACTGTGATCTCCGATCCGGTGAACGGGGCCACCAATCCGAAGCGAATCCCTGGCGCGGTGGTGGAATACACCGTTACCATCACCAACAGCGGCGACACCCTCGCCACGGGGGTGACCCTCACCGACGACCTGAGTGGCGAAGCGGCCACTGTCTCCTTCGTCGCAGACAGTTACGGCGCCGGCAGCGGGATCCGGGTGACCGCGCCCAATATCAACGGCGGCTCGGCCCTCGCGCTGACCAACGCGGTCGATGCGGACCAGGGGGACTACGGCGGGACGGCCGCCGACACGGTGACCGTGGGCGGTATTGCGCTGGGGGCGGGGGAGCAGGCCACAGTCAAGTTCCGGGTAGTCATCCAGTAGTTGCCGGATTTTCCGTTTCTCCGGTGCCCGGAAGGGAGTGAATCAACAGAGACCACAGAGTACAGCATCATGAGACAACAAGATGACTCCGATAACAGAAGCAGTTTGGGGGTACTCCATTACCAGGAGGTCGTTCCTGTCGAGTGGGAGTTGCTGGAGCAGCCGATCGACGCTGCGCTACAGCAGCGCTATCGGCATGACAACGCCATTCTGCTTCAGGGATTGCTGGTGGTGGACGAACAGCCCGTCATCGAGCACGACGAAGAGTATTCGGCGCTCGGCCAGGAGCTGCAGCGTATCGATCACAAGCTGAACCTGATCCTCGAGCTGTTGAGCCAGACACTGCGCAGCTGGCGCAGTTTGCCGCCGCCGGTACCGATCCGGCTGACCGTCGATGGGGTGGAGTGGCGTTGCGACCAGGAGCTGCCCGCTGGCCAGCCGATTCTGCTCAGACTCTATCTCAGTCCGGTATTTCCCAACCCCTTCGTCGCCACCGGCATAGTTCAGCCCGGCAGGGGGGATGGAGCGGTATCTGTCTGTTTCGACGAGCTGGGCGGGCCGGTCGGGGAGGCTCTGGAGAAGCTGGTATTCCGTCAGCATCGGCGCCGCGTGGCGCGTCTGAGGCTCCGAAAATCGGGTGATGAACAGGGGCAGGCGTGACAATATTTTGACATTGCTGGAGCAGCATGTTAGCCTTCGCTTCTACATTAATCTAGTTGATGCAGCGGAGGACGGGGGATGCGTACGACCACCACCGTTTTGCTGATCGAGCAAGACGCCAATCGCCAGAAAGAACTGACCACCATTCTGACCTTTATGGACTGGAAGCCGGTGTTGATGGCCTCCGGCAATGTCAGCAAGGAGCTGCAGGAAATCGAAAGCCAGCCGAGCTTCATCATGCTCGGCGAAACCCGCTCCGACGAGGCGCGCGCCGTGGTGGAGGAGGTGCGGGCCAAGTTCTCCGAAATCCCCCTTCTGGTGTTGCAGCAGCCGGGCGAGGCCCCGACCGTTGCATCGGATATCATGGGGGATCACCATGTCTGTTCCCTGAAATATCCTTTTCGCCAGACGGAGTTGACCGAGGCTCTGTATCGGGCGAAGAGCTCCGGCAAGCGCTCTTTCCGTGAGGCAAGCGACAGCTCCCTCGAGCTGTTCCGCAGTCTGGTGGGAAACAGTGTCGGTGTCCGCAAGGTACGCCAGCTCATCCAGCAGGTGGCGGACTCCACGGCCAATGTCCTGATTCTTGGGGAATCGGGAACCGGAAAGGAGGTGGTTGCCCGTAATCTGCACTACCATTCCGCCCGGCGCGGTCCCTTTGTTCCGGTCAACTGCGGTGCGATCCCGGCCGATCTGCTGGAGAGCGAGCTGTTTGGTCATGAGAAGGGGGCCTTCACCGGCGCCATAAGCAGCCGCCAGGGGAGGTTCGAGATGGCCGCCGGTGGAACGCTGTTCCTGGACGAAATCGGTGACATGAGCCTGCCGATGCAGGTGAAGTTGTTGCGGGTTCTGCAGGAGCGCACCTTTGAACGGGTGGGGAGCAACAAGAGCATAAAGGCGGATGCACGAATCGTTGCCGCGACCCACCGCAGCCTGGAGGAGCTGATCAAGGAGGGGAAATTCCGTGAGGATCTCTACTATCGTCTGAATGTGTTCCCCATCGAGATGCCGCCCTTGCGGGAGCGGACAGAGGATATTCCGATGTTGATCGATGAGTTGATCACCCGCATCGAGCATGAGAAGCGCTCTTCGGTACGTTTCACGCCGGATGCCATCAATACCTTGTGCAACTATGCATGGCCGGGCAATGTGCGAGAACTCTCCAACCTGATTGAACGTCTCGCCATCATGTACCCCTGTGGTGTGGTGGATGTGAGCGACCTGCCGGTCAAGTTCCATACCGCTTCGGCAACGACCCGTGACGGCAAGGAGGGGATGGCGTCACCGCTCTCCGATGTAGCGGCTGCACAGCGGCTCCCTTTCGAGGGGTTCGATCTCAAACAGCATCTGAACAACCTCGAATATGCATTGATCAAACAGGCCATGGAGGAGTCCAACGGAGTCGTGGCACATGCCGCCAAGCGTCTCAACCTGCGCCGTACCACGCTGGTGGAGAAGCTGCGCAAATATGGGCTGCACCGCCGTGACCGCAGCGAAGAGCAGGCCCCGGTTCACTGAATGCACGCACCGGTTGCTGCACAGCGCTCGAATATTGTGACGAAACCAGCCATATCGTCAAAAAAACCCACATTTTTGCGTCAATAATACGCCATTTTTTCGGCGCACCTTCTCCGGTTGGCCGACCCTTTTTTCTGCTGCTGCCGGCCGACCTCCTCCCCGAACCACCCTTGCGGCTGACACTGGTGCTCGGCGACGGCCCCTTTTTGCCCATCTGAACCCATAGAGAAGGGGGCGAAACACACTCCCGCGCTCGTCCGATGGCGCGGTTTTTGCTCTCTTGCCTGTAGCCTCAGCCAACAGGTGCAGAACGATGAACCCTCAGGTCGATGACAAAACCGCCTCCACGGTGCCACCAGAGCTCACATCCGTGATGGCGATCTCTGCAGAGGGGGTGGGTGAGCGGTTCGCGGGAATAAGTGGCGAATATGAACGGCGGCTTGCCGAAAAGGAGCAGCTCGCCGCACGCCTCGAGAGCCTGTTGAAGGGGCTGCCTGCGGGGGTAGTGGTGCTGGACGGCACCGGCACCATCCAGCAGGCGAACGCTGCCGCAGAGGCGCTGCTGGGTGCGCCGCTGGAGGGACTCCGCTGGCGTGATGTCATTGAGCGATCTTTTGCGTCCCGGCCCCAGGCGGGTTGTGACCTGAAGCTGGCGGATGGCCGTCTGGTGAGCCTCGCCACCTGTCCGCTGGAAGGGGAGCCGGGGCAGATCCTGTTGCTCAACGATGTGACAGAGACGCGCGCCCTGCAGGAGAGGGCGAGCCGCGATCAACGCTTGATGTCGATGGGTAGGATGGTCGCTTCACTGGCCCACCAGATCCGTACTCCGCTCTCCTCTGCGTTGCTGTACGCATCACACATGAAGCGTCCCGGACTGGAAGAGGAGCGGCGCATACAGCTGGCGGAGAAGATTTTGGGGCGCATTCGCCATCTGGAGCAGTTGCTGAACGACATGCTGCTGTTCGCCCACGGAGGGCTTGGCGGTGGCGAGCAGCTGACCGCAACAGAGCTGCTGCAGGCGTTGCGGGAAGCCGTGGAGATCCAGCTGCGGGCACACGGGACACGGCTGATTCTGGATGATAAAAGCAGAGGCCAGATGGTGCGCTGCAACCGGGAGCTTCTGTTGAGTGCACTGCAGAATCTGGTTACCAACGCCATCCAGGCGATGGGGGACGGGGGAATCATAACCCTCGGTGCCCATTTGCAGAATGAGGATCGGCTGGTGATCTCTGTGGCCGACAACG
>JALSRO010000426.1 GCA_026984715.1 Chromatiales bacterium
GACAATAATATCAGCTTCTGCCGCGATGCCATCTATGTGGATATAACCTATCACGCCGTATTCCGTGGCAACAAGCTGCACCACCTGCGATACGGTACCCACTATATGAACTCTCACAACAATCTGTGGGAGAATAACGAGAGTTACCTGAATCGCGGGGGACTGGCCCTGATGATGGTACGAAATCAGACGGTACGCAACAATATCGCCTGGGGCAACACCGATCACGGCATACTGCTGCGCACCATGCAGGACTCGGTCCTGGAGAACAATACAGTGGTCGGAAACGGCAAGGGGTTTTTCGTCTACGATGCGGAGTATAACACCATCAAAAACAACCTGATCATCAACAACCGGATCGGCATCCACCTCTGGGCCGGCTCCATACACAACCAGGTAGAGGGAAACGATTTCATCCACAACCGGGACCAGGTACGCTACGTCGCGGCCAAAGACGAGCTCTGGCCCAGAAACTATTGGAGCAACTATGTTGGATGGGATCGCAACGCCGACGGCTATGGTGACCTTCCCTATGAAGCCAACGATGTCGTGGATCGTCTCATATGGAGATACCCCTACATAAAACTGCTGATGAGCAGTCCCGCTGTGCAGACATTGCACATGGTTGCCCGTCAGTTTCCGTTACTGCGTTCGCCAAGCATCGTCGATCCCGAACCGAAGATGCAGCCACTCCACTCTGACTGGGGCCATTGGTTTGGAAAAAAATATCATTGAAGTCAGCCATGTTGCCAAGCGCTATGGTGAGATTGCCGCAGTGGAAGATGCCAATCTCTCCATCCGGCGGGGCGAAATATTCAGCCTTATCGGTCACAATGGTGCCGGCAAAAGCACCCTGTTCAAAATGATGCTCGGACTGCTTCAGCCTGACCGCGGCAGCATTCGGATTCGTGGGAAGAAAATTGCCGGAAGCGAGTTCCGGCAGATACGGCGCCACATCGGCTACCTCCCCGAGAATGTGGTGTTCTACGATCATTTGAGCGGCCTGGAAACACTGCGTTTTCTCGGGGCTCTCAAGGGAGCAGATCTCAATGAATGTATGCCCCTTCTGCGCCAGGCAGGGCTGGAAAGGGCGGCTCACCGGCCGGTACGTGGCTATTCCAAGGGGATGCGCCAACGCCTCGGATTTGCCCAGGCACTGCTCGGAGATCCGGAGCTCCTTTTTCTGGATGAGCCGACGACGGGGCTGGATCCCGCCGGTATCCGGGAGTTCTACTCCTTTCTTCAACAGCTCAGAGAGCGGAATGTGACCATCATTCTCTCCTCACACAACCTGGCACAGATCCAGGACCATGTAGACCGTATCGCCCTGATGAAACTGGGAAACATAGTAACCACCGGCTCAGTACAACAGCTCAGGGAACAGCTCGATCTCCCGCTGGAATTCCAGGTGACACTGCAATCAGAGGGAAAATCTCGCCTGCGCGATACTCTCTCTACATTCCCCGACAGCGAGGTCCGTTTCAGCAACGCCACGGCACATATACGCTGCAACCGAAAACAAAAGATGGCACTGCTCACCACCCTGACCTCGCTGCCGGGGGTGGACGACATCACCATCCAGGAGCCCTCTCTCGAGGATCTCTTCCTTGGCTATGTGCCCCCTCCTCGCCCAGTGGGGCAACCTCCGGGACGGTGCTGACATGTCCCTAGAACTCAAACAGATCGGGGTCATCGCCCAGAAGGAGTTCTGGGATCGCATTCGCAACCGCTGGGTAGTGGCGGTGACCGCCATATTCATCTTCTTCGCGCTGGTAATAGCCTACTTCGGTGCTTCCCAGCAGGGGGTGGTCGGTTTCAGCAGCATCGAACTGACCATCGCCAGCCTGGTGAGCCTGGCAATCTATCTGGTTCCGCTCATCGCCCTGATTCTAGGCTACGATGCCATCGTTGGCGAGCGCGAGCGGGGCTCTCTGGATCTGATTCTGGCGCTTCCCGTCACCCGGCTCGAACTACTGCTGGGGAAATACATTGGACTCTCCGCAGCACTGACCTTCTCTACCGTAGCGGGGTTTGGCCTGGTGGGGTTGTTTCTCTCCTATCAGATCAATCTCGAGTCACTCACGCGGTATGCCGGCTTTATGTTCAGCACTGTCCTGATGGGAATGGCCTTCCTGAGCCTGTCGCTCCTGATCTCGGTGTTCGCCAACAACAAGACCATTGCCAGCGGAACCGCTATCGCACTATGGTTTTTCTATGTACTCATATATGATCTGATACTGCTGGGGATACTGGTAGTTACAGAGGGGCAGCTGGGAGGGGATCTCTTCCCATATCTGCTGTTACTCAATCCCGCGGATATCTTCCGTATTCTCAATATCTTCAGTCTGGAGCAGGTGAAAACTCTCTACGGCCTGGCCACGGTCTTCCCTGAAGCCCTGGCCAACCCTTGGCTGCTGAGCACGGCCATGCTGTTCTGGGTGGTTGCCCCGCTGGGGCTGGCATACTGGAAGTTCAAATGAGGTAACAGAGATGACTCGAAGCATAAAACGCCTTGGAGCAATCCTGGCAACCGTGACGTTACTGACGTCCGTTGCAGCTTGCTCCGGGAAAAAGCCCGAGACCCAGCCAATCGAGCCGACCCGCAGCACCACCTGTTCCCTGGACGGCATGTTACTGAAAGATTATCCGGGGCCCAAGGGACAGATCCTCTATGATAACGGTGAAAGGGAGTTCTACTGCGATACAGTGGAACTGCTCTCCATCTACCTGCGTCCCGAGCAACAGAAACGGATCCGCGCTCTCTACACCCAGGACATGGGAAAGACGGAATGGAGAGAGCCACACGACAACTGGATCGATGCCACAAAGGCCTACTATGTTCGGGGAAGCGATCTGCACGGCTCCATGGGGCCAACCTTTGCTACCTTTTCCAACCAGAGCGATGCCGAGGCCTTTATCCGGAAACATGGAGGCAAACTGCTGCGTTTCGAACAGATCACCATCGACATGGTGGACCTGCGGGGAGGTGCAAAACATGATGATTCGATGTGAAGGCGGGCCCGCATGAGCAACTTTTATGACAATCTGTCGCCAGAAGACATCCAGATCCTGGACAGTCTCTCCAAGCTGCTGATCGAACTGCGGGAGAGCCGTTACGCACTCCTTGCTCACTACGGGGCAACGAGCGAAGAGGATATCCTGGCCGGGATCCGGAACGGAAAGATAGACGAACATCCGGGTTACGAGGCCTATCTTGGGGCAAAAGGGATCCAGGCCACCCGTGAAACGGTTCGCCAACGGCTGCGAGACTACATGCTGGAGAAGTGATCGGGATGACGATACATACAGAGCTGATAGACGAAATCATCAATGGCTATGGGGAGTATCTGACCGACACCCCCAAACAGACCCATGACGCCGTGAGCATCTTCTTTCGCAATCATCTGAAGGTAGAACTTCGCTTTGCCAGCAGCCAGGAGTACTCACTCGGCTGGCGGTCCGGCGAACAGGAGTTTCGTATCGATACCGCTCCGTTGCACCCTGACCTTTCCTCCTTTCCGAACCACCTGCACCTGCCGGATGGAACGGTGCGGGACGACCCGTTGACCACCCCAGGAAGATCTCCTCTGGACAATATACGCTCTCTCCTGGACACCATCCTGGAGAACCCCGTGATTACCTAGCGCGCTTCCGGTATGCCCACTTACGCAATCGGTGACATCCAGGGATGCTTCGATCAACTGCAGCAGTTACTGGAGCGCATCGAATTCGACCCCGGAAAGGATGAGATATGGTTTACCGGAGACCTGGTAAACCGCGGCCCCAAGTCACTGGAAACCGTGCGCTTTGTAAAACGTCTGGGGAAAAGTGCAGTAACCGTCCTGGGAAATCATGATCTTCACCTGATGGCTGTCGATGCAGGAGTCGGCAAACTCAATAGCGGGAGCGATACACTGGCGGATATACTGGCTGCCCCGGATCGGGAGGAGCTCATGCTGTGGCTGCGCGGCCGCCCCCTGATACACCACGATGCAAAGCGAAACGCGGCACTACTACACGCCGGCTTGCCACCACAGTGGGAGATATCACAGGCAATCCGGTGTGCCCGCGAAGTGGAAACCACCTTGCGTGGACCAAACTATCGCGATTTCCTGCGGCAGATGTACGGTAACAAGCCAGATCGGTGGCACCCCGATCTGCAGGGATGGGAGCGCCTGCGTTTCATAACAAACTGCTTTACCCGGATGCGCTACTGCCGGCCCGATGGAAGAATCGACCTACGCGCAAAAGGGAGGCCTGGAACCCAGCCCGACGGGCTGTTGCCATGGTTCGAACTGCCTGATCGAAAAAGCCGGGACACACTCATCCTGTTTGGCCACTGGTCCACACTGGGGTTCCACCAGACAGACAACATCTGCGCCCTCGACACCGGCTGTCTCTGGGGTGGCCGCCTGACCACACTCTGCCTGGATGACAGCAGCGTCCACGCCATCCCCTGCCCGACCTGGCGCAATCCAGGATGAAAAAAGGGGTGTGAGCCAACAGCCCACACCCCGGAGTCATATCACACTGAAATCACATCAGGGCACGTCTGAACCGAAAAGGTGGTTTTTTTCCGTGATAGCGGCATCGGTCCCGTGCCGAAATCCTCATCTATTCCTTTATTCCTTATGTAATGTATGTGCCACATGCGCGCATACGCCGCACGCTGCGGCTCTCCATGCAGAGCTCCCTTGCTCTCGCATGGAGAGGTGTCTATTACTCAGGCAGTGGAAGCAATGCCTCCCGATGCACCCTTCATCGACCGCCGGGCGAAACCAGCCAGCCCGATAATGCCTGCCCCGAACATCCACACTGCAGCCGGCAGCGGAACTGGTGCCGGGGCGGCAGTGATAATGCGCATCTGATCGATGCCATTGTTGGTCACGTTCAGAAACTCCGCGGAAGTGGCATTGAGAAAAGAGTAGCCATCGCTATCGCTCGTTTCCAGCCCACGCCACGCGTATGTTTCCGTAGGATAGGTGGTTACTCCGCTGTGTCCGAGCAGGGAGTCCGTACTGTTCAATGTAGAAGTACGGTAGATTATCCCCAGGATCTGATCACTGAACGAAATCTGCTGAAAACCTGAGGAGCCGCTCGCCCCCGGTGGGTTGAAATGGACGAAGTAGCTGCCGATATAGCTGCCCGCACTGATGGTGCCGGTATCCGTAGTAAGGTCATTTGTGAGCTTCAGCGAGTACTTCTCTTCAAAAACGATGATGTTACTGTTCTCGTCCCCGGGATGCCCAACATTATAGCCGGTAGGATCTGCGAGCACCGTCACACCCGAGGTATGCCCCGTAATGGATGCGTTTGCCGAAAGTGCAATGAGCATCCCCCCCAACAGCAAACTCATTTTTTTCTTCATCATTGCCTTGTCTCCTGGCTATTCTTGATTACATTCTCACCAAACACAAGAAGCAAAACCCGCGCCCATTTGAGTACCAGCTGTTATTTCAACATGTTACAAAAATCTAACCTCACCATCGGCGACTGAACCGTAAAATATTCGGACAGAGAACGCAGGATAAATTTATAGTTTTCTTGTAATAGAATACTGGTACCAAAAAATTCTCTGTGCAATCAATACATTGCCTATTGAATAGCAGCAAACTTAATAAACGGGTTATGTAAAAAACGCTGACACCAATGACAACTTATTGAAAAGCAAAACTCTTTATGCTCGTTGGCCGGCGACGATCCATATCATATTCAGGGCTTAGAAAGAGTGCGGTTCAAGGCGCGGTTCGCGGGCCAAGGGCGTTCTCTTGGCAAGAGCCGCAACACCGAGCCGGCCTTTTTCTGACGCCCTGCGCTCTTGATATTAACCCGGCAACAATATATGTCGCATTCAGGGCTTCAGGCAGGCGCCGGAACAAGGCGCAGTGCGCAGGCAAGGGTCGTTCCCTTGTCAAGCACTGGAACGCAGAGCCGGTGCCTGCCTGAAGCCCCTAACCCTATGATATTCAATGACAGGCCGTGGAGTGACTACAGCGGCACGCCGATGCCTCGCCGCAAACAGTGCGAGCGCAGGCTGAACAGGACAGAGATTGTCGCGGGGGTGATTACCAGCCTGCCAAAGGGGGGCACACTCTCTCGGCTCGCGGCAGCAATTGGCCATACGCCACACCAATGGCCAATGCTCTGACTCCGGTTGATCCCCGATCGTGCCGTACTACAGGGCCTCCAGTGTCTTCTTCGCCTCATCAACCCCGTAGAAGGCGTTCTTCGTTGCGAGCGCCGCCTCCAGATGGCGCCGTGCGAGCTTTTTCTCTCCGGCGGCATAGTACGCCATTCCCAGATGATAGTTGAAGATGGCTGCTTTGGGAGCCTTTTGAACGGACTTCTTCAGATAGGCCATGGCATTGCCGATATCGCCGGTTCTGTAGTAAACCCACCCAAGGGTGTCGATATAGGCCGGATTCGACGAGTTCTCGAAACGTGCCGCCAGTTTCAGCGCCTGCTGCAAGCTACTGGCGTCCCCCTTGTGATCGGTCAGTAGCGAAGCGAGATTATTGGCAGCGATATCACTTTCGGGATCGTTTTTCAGGATAGTTCTATAGATACGTATCGCACTCTCATAGTGGGTGCTCCGTTCGTAGATGCCTGCGAGAAGCAGCTGCGACTCGGTGGTCCGTGGCCCTCCCTTCGCAACCTCTATTGCCGCCTTGGTATCTCCCTGCTTCAGATAGAGGTTGGCCAGATTCCTCACCGGCGTGATCCATCCCTTCTTCATTGCGATGGCCTTCTCAAAGGCAGCAATGGCTTGCTGCCTCTGGTCTTGGGAGAGATAGAGCTCTCCGAGAAGATTGTAGTATCCGGCGCGGTTGCCGCGACTCCTCACAATCTGCTGTTTCAGGCGGGATATGGCCCGACCAGGCTCACCCTTCGCCACATAGGCCTTCACCAGCGAGACAATAGGATCGGCCTGGTCGGGCGCCTTGCTCACGGCCCGCTCGAGCTCGCGAATCGCAGCGTCATACCGTTTCTGCGCGGCATACAGTTTTCCCAGCCTGACACTTCCCACACTATCTTTCGGATAACGCTGTATGAGCTCCCGGGCAGCCTGTTCCGCCTCGCTCCACTCACCCCTGGCAGCGTGGAGATCGACCAGCGCCATCAAGCCACGACGATCGTTGGGGGCCAATTTCAGGAGGCTCTCAACCTCCTGCAGCGCATCGTCGTACCGCTTTTCCGAAGTCAGCAGGTTGATCAGTACGTAGCGTGCCTCGATTGCACGGGGATTGAGCTTGATGGCCTTGCGCAGGCTCTCCCGCGCCAACTCCGGTTCGTCGTTACGCAGGTGGGCATTGGCCAGTAATACCAGGACGGCAGGGGATGCAGGGTTGTCCTGCAGAATGGTGCGAAAGTCGCCTATGGCGCTCTTTGCATCCCCCCGTTGAAGAGCCAAACGCCCCCGAGTCATCAACGCCTGCGGGTCGCCGGGATTGTTCTTCAACACTTCGGTCAGCAGCTGTTTCGCCTCTTTGTGCTTCCCTTCACTCAAGCGGAGTATCGCCAGCTCATTTCTTGCCTGCAGGCCCTCAGGGGTTGTATCTTTCGATACGACGATATCCTGATACAGCTTTTCCGCTTCCCTCCTCTTGCCGGTTTTCCTGTACAGTTTTGCCAG
>JALSRO010000427.1 GCA_026984715.1 Chromatiales bacterium
TACGAACAGCATGGGCGCAAGGGGCTGCCCTGGCAGCAGAACCGTACCGCCTACACCATCTGGCTTGCAGAGATCATGCTGCAGCAGACCCAGGTGGCTACCGTTATCCCTTACTATCGGCGCTTTCTGAAACAGCTGCCCCACGTGGCCGCACTGGCCAACGCGAGCATCGACGAGGTACTGCATCTATGGTCCGGTCTGGGGTACTACGCCCGTGGTCGGAATCTCCATCGTGCAGCCCAGATAATTCGCGATCAATACGATGGAGTCTTCCCGCAAAGCTTTGACGAAGTGGTCGCCCTTCCCGGTATTGGCCGTTCCACCGCCGGGGCGATACTTTCCCAGGCATTCGGGCAGCGCCATCCCATCCTGGATGGCAACGTGAAACGGCTGTTGTCCCGGCTGCATGCAGTCGACGGCTGGCCGGGCAGGGCGGAGGTGGAGCGGCGGCTGTGGCAGCTCGCGGAGTACTACACGCCGCACGAGCGGGTGGCCGATTATACCCAGGCCGTCATGGACTTTGGGGCAACCCGGTGCTGCCGAAGCCGGCCCGACTGTAGCGGCTGCCCCTTTTCCGCCGACTGTCTTGCCCGGCTGCAGGGACGGGAGCGGGAACTGCCCCTCTCCCGCAAAACTGGCCGGCTGCCTCTTCGTCAAACTACCCTGCTGTTCATCACTGACGCAGATGGCCGCGTCTTGCTGGAGCGGCGTCCACCTGCGGGGATCTGGGGTGGACTCTGGAGCCTGCCAGAGTGTGGAGATGAAGCCGATCCGGCCGGCTGGTGCCGCCGAACCCTGGGATGTGAGGTCGAGCTGAAAGAAGCACTGCCGCCACTGCACCATACCTTCAGCCATTTCCGTCTCGCAATCACCCCGCTGCCGGCCCGTCTGCTCGATAATTGTGACCGGGTAATGGAAGCCCGCCCGTTACTCTGGTATAACATTCGGCGACCCGAAACATGCGGACTCGCCGCACCTGTTCGGCAACTGCTCGAACAGCTCGACCAAGGAGCCACCACAGATGAGTCATATCGTAAACTGCGTCAAATTGGGTAGGGAAGCCGAAGGGCTGGAGAGACCGCCCTATCCCGGGGAGCTGGGCAAACGGATCTATGAGAATGTATCCAAAGAGGCATGGCAGGGATGGATCCGCTACCAGACAATGCTGATCAACGAACACCGGCTGACTCCCATCGATCCCGAACATCGCAAGTTTCTGGAGCAGGAGATGGAGAACTACTTCTTCGGAGAGGGGGCATCCATGCCGGAGGGTTATGTTCCTCCACAACAGTAATCCGGGCGGCATGGTTCGCATCGGAGCGGTTTTGAGGTATGCTCTGAAATTGATTGGCATCTAATGAAAAGCTTATGAGACGGCAACTATTTCTGGCGATTCTTTTGGTGAGCGTGGCGGGTTCAGTCTGCGCCGAAGCCACCCACTGGGTACGGGACCGGATCGTGGTTTCACTGCGCAACGCCCCTGGTTCCGATGGCAAGGTGCTGCGCACCATCTCCACCGGCACCGGCATGAAGATACTGGAACGTTCCGGCGACGGCGCCTACGCCAGGGTGGAGCTGAACAACGGGCAGAAAGGTT
>JALSRO010000428.1 GCA_026984715.1 Chromatiales bacterium
GAAGATAGCCAAGGGGTTGGACAACGACAAGCCCTACTGCATCACCTGCCATACCAATCCGTTATACAACGAGGCGGAGAAGGAACCTCCCAAGGAGATCGTGGAGCGTTGTGTCGTCTGTCATGAGGACAAGGCGTTCGCCACCAAATGGTACAACCATACCAGCCGCCGCATCCGTGAAGTGAAACGCTCTTCAGAACAGATTGTAACGCTCTGCTCCTCCTGCCACGCCGATCCGGAGTTCATAAAACGGCACGAGGCGGCTGCCGCCAGGGAGGGGCGCAAACTGGGCCGCAAGTTCCCCTATGCCGCTGTGGCCTATCAGGAGAGTTTCCATGGCAAGGTTACCAAATACGGTTATACCAAAGCGGCAAATTGTCTGAACTGCCACGCCTCGCCAGACAACTACTACCTCAGTGTACACGAGCTGCGCCCCTCCCGTGACCCGAAATCGCCTATCAACAAGGCCAACCGAGTCAACACCTGCCGCCAGTGCCACAAGACTGCAGACGAAAACTACGCTTCCATCGATCCGCATCCGACCCATCACAAAGAGGACAATCCGTTCAACTACTATGCCGAAATCATCTATGGCATCGTGGGTGATATCGCACTGTTCGGGCTGGTCGGCATGGCCATGTTCGAGACCTTTGGACGCAAGCGGGATGGCGTGAACTGGGTACTCCGCCAGGGAACCAGCTGGCGCCGCAAGCGCAGAACACGTCGCTCGAGGAAGTAGAAACGGGTACGGATCCATCATCTGAATAAACGAGGGCAATAGCAGAATGAAGCTGTCCAGAGATGCAAGCGCGGTGCTCGAAACGAGCATGCGCCAGAACAAGATATCAATTGAAGAGTCCCGTGAGCTCGAAGAGCTGATAGGGATGATGCCAGATGACAAGAAGGTCATCTATCAGAATGTCGACTCCAATCCGGTCGGGGATCTGCACCGCTACTCGGTTCATATCCGCATCCAGCATCTGCTCACCTTCACCACCTTTCTGTTGCTGGCGTTCACCGGGCTGCCGATCCACTACAACGAAGCCTTCTGGGCCGAACCGTTCAACAGCCTGCTGGGAGGGCTCGAGGTGACGCGGGTCATTCACCGGACCTTGGCCATGACCTTCGTGGTCGCCATGATCTATCACGGCCTCACCCTTCTGCTGGGCACCATGCGCAGAATCTCTGCGGGAAAATTCGACATTCGACAGACCATCATTCCGCTATGGAAGGACGCCCGCGACTTCTCTGCCGATATGGCCTATTTTGCCGGCAAGCGCAGCAATCGTCCCGACATGGACAAATTCATGTACAAGCAGAAGATCCACTATTTTGCCGCTGCCTTCGGCAACACGGTGATGGTGGTATCGGGTTCCAGTTTCCTGTTCCCGGAGTTCTGGAACAGCATCCTGCCCGCCCAGTATGCCGCCAACTGGCAGGAGATGATGCGCCTCTCCCACCCTCATGAGGCCCTGCTGGCCCTGCTGGTGATCGCCTTCTGGCACTGGTACAACGTGCATTTGGCACCGGGGCGCTTCCCGATGCAGTGGACCTATCTCACCGGAAAGCTTACTCGTGAGCATCAAATCGAAGAGCATTTTCTGGAGTATCTGCGCAATCTGGTGGAACTGCCCGAAGAACGCCGCTACATGCAGGACAACCTCATCGATCGGGATCTGGCCGTCACCCCTCCCTCGCAAAACAGCGTATTCGAGGAGTATCGAAAAAGCGTCGCCAGCAGCCCGGGGGACTCCCCCTCTTCCGAAGTAGTGGAAGAGCTGCAGTAGGATGATGCGGCCGCTGACGCGAGGACAGAAGATTGTCGCCTATGGGTCTCTGCTGTTTATCTTTTTCTGGATTGTTTTTGGTGTATTTGCTATCGGACTGATGCTGGTCGAGGGATGATTCCCGCAGACCGAATCAAACAATAAAGGCTTGTTATGAATCAGACACTACAACTCGATGCGGTGTTCATAGCACTTGCTGTGGTATTGTTCGTTTTTTTCGCCATTGCCGTGCTCATCATTATCGACCACAAGGCGAAGATACCAGGCCCCGAAACCCATGATCTGTTCTCCGTTTCCGGAATACGCCAGGACCACCCGATCTGGGCATGGATG
Source organism: Chromatiales bacterium (assembly GCA_026984715.1). Classification (GTDB taxonomy): domain Bacteria; phylum Pseudomonadota; class Gammaproteobacteria; order Thiohalospirales; family Thiohalospiraceae; genus DRMK01. The sequence continues at coordinate 2,121 of JALSRO010000428.1, forward strand.
GTATCGCTGTTCCTCTGGTTCATCATCGGCAGCCTGCTGCTCATCATCACCTATAATCTGACCAGGCACCTGTTTGTTCACGAGGAGGTCAAGGAGCAGACCTTCCTGGGCAAGGTGGACGCCGAGGCGCAGGCGGAGCGGATACGCCATTTCCACAACTCTCCCAAAGAGGCCCCCTACTCCAAGGGAAAGCAGCCGGTCTGCTACTACTGCCATGGAGAGTTTCCGCACGCACAGAAGCCGATGGTACGCACCCTGCTGAACATGCACACCCAATTCATCGGCTGCATGACCTGTCACACCAACAGCAAGAAGATCCCCGAGGACCAGCTGGAGCTCCGATGGCTCAACTACTCGGGGATCCCCACCAAGGGAAAACCCTTTGGTACCGATACCGATCCGGTCACGGGTGGATTGATCGAGACCGATGACTTCTTCTCCAAGATCGTCCCATACCGCAAGGGGCCGGATGGCAAGGAGACACTCATCGAGATCACCGAGAACAACGACGAGGCCCGCGAGTTCATCACGGTTCGCGGCGACCTGACCACCCAGCAGCAGGGCGCCATCAAGAAGATGTTCCACACACTGGTCAACCCCATCGGGCGTTTCTGTACCCGCTGCCACGCTTCCGAGGATGAGAGCTATATCCCGTTTCGCAAGCTGGGCTTCTCCGAGAAGCGCATCACTGCACTCACCAATCTGAATATCGTTGGCATCGTTCAGAAATACAAAAAGTTCTATATCCCGACCATCTTCCGCGGCAACATGACCAAGGATGAACAGGAGATTCTGCTGGGCAAGGACAAACCTGCTCCCGAGGTAGACCCGGAGATGCTGGAGGATCCCCGTGCCTGGTGGCGCAAGATGTATGACCAGAAGCAATAGTCGCTCTGGAGGGATACAATGTCCGGGTACCGGAGCCTATCCATCCGGTACCCGAATCGATATGAACACTCGACCGTAGCCACAATGCGTCCATCGCCTGCAAGGAATCTTCTGCTACTGGCGGCACTTCTGCTGCCGTGTGGATCGAGTCACGCAACAACCATCCCCACCAAACCAGCCAGACACCTGTTCGACATAACCGAAGCCGGTAGTGGAGCTCTTCTGCTCCCCACAGACGTCGCCGTCGGCACCAATGGCCAAGTATATATCGTCGACAGCGGCCACAGCCGGATTGCGGTGTTCAACCCGGCCGGACACCCCGTCTCCACCTTCGGAACCCCGGGAAGCAGTGCGGGGGAACTGCAGAAACCCATCGGGATCGGCATCGACTCCAGGGGAATGGTCTATGTAGCCGACTCCGGAAACAACCGGATACAGGTGTTCACCCCGGACGGTCACTACCGCTCCGGCTTTCCGGTGAAAGGAAGATCCGGCCCGGTGAAACCCATCGATGTTGCGGTGGCAGACAACGGCACCATCTACGTTACCGGCAACACCAATCACATGGTGATGGTTTACGACCAGTCGGGAAAACTTGTCGACCAGTGGGGTGGCGAAGGCACCAGCGAGGGGCAGTTCCGTTATCCTGGGACCCTGGTGGTACGTGGCGGTCTCATCTACGTGGTGGATGTGCTGAATACCAGGGTCCAGGTGTTTGAACCCTCGGGGCAGTTCCGCTTCCACATCGGTGAGTGGGGAGTCGCGCCTGGGCAGATGTTCCGTCCCAAAGGCGTGGCCATCGACCGGCGCGGCCGCACCTACGTAACCGACAGCTATATGGATCTGGTGCAGGTGTTCAACCGTTCGTACAAATTCATGTATGTGCTCGGAAGAGGCGGCAAGCCGCAGAAATTTACCGCACCGGCAGGGTTGGCTATCGACTCTTCCAATCGGATGTACATTACCGAAATGCTCGAGCACAAGGTGTCGGTATATCAGCTACCATGACTCTTTCCGGTCCTCTCAAAACCGTAACCGCCTCGATGGTGATGCTATTCGGGGTTTTACTGCTTGTGCAGCCAAACAGTGCACACGCAGCGCGCAACATCTCGCCCAAGAGGGAGTGTTCCATCTGTCATGTAATGTGGCTGACCACTTTCACTCGCAAGGACACGGCCACACTGATTCCGTACGACCCGAAACCGGTAGTGAAAACCGGTAAGCAGGATGTGGTGAGCACCGAACGGATGTGCTTCTCCTGTCATGACGGCTTCGTACGGGACTCACGCTTTGCGTGGGAGAACAGGCAGCATTTTCACCCTGTGGGAGTAAAGCCGTCCAAGCGAATAAAGATCCCCACCATGGATGGAAAGATCGTCTTTCCCCTCAATGAAGAGGGTAAGCTCTACTGCGGCACCTGCCACAGCGCGCACGGTGTCGACTGGAAAGAGAAATACTCTCCGGTTTTCCTCCGCGTCAAGAACATAAATTCGAGCCTCTGCCTGGCCTGTCACGTGGATCGCGCCACTGGCATCCGCGAGGGTAATCACCCGATGTTCAAGAATATCGAGCGCATCGGGAAAGTACCCGCCGAGCTACGCAGGGCGGGCTCCAAATTTGGAGGAAAACGGAACAACAAGGTGATCTGCCAGTCCTGCCACCGCGTCCATGGCGCTGCAGACAAGAAGCTGCTGGCGGTCGACAAGCATGACTTGTGCACTACCTGCCACGCCAACAAGAGAGGAGTGAACGGCACCAAGCACGACGCCGCCATCATGAGCAAAAAGGGGTTGATCGAGCCGGACACCGGTCTCTGTACCGCCTGCCACAAACCCCATTTCGGCAACGGGCCGCGGATGTGGGCCTTCAAACTGAAAAAGGGTGAAAACCGCATCACCGCAATGTGCTTGAGCTGCCACAACCCGAACGGTCCAGCAAAGAAAAAGGTTATCGACAAGAAGCACACCCACCCCATCGGGGTATCCATTGAAAATGTTGGAATCTCTGCTACCCGCAAGCAATGGAAAGCGGTGGGAGACAACGTCTATGTCAAAGGTTCGCTCACCCCTCTGCCTCTCTATGACCGGCGCGGAAACCGGGTATCCAAGGGGGGGCAGGTCGCCTGCACCACCTGCCACGATCCCCACAACTGGTCCACCCTGCCCGCAAAGCAGCGCCCCGACCCGCTGGCTGAAGGGGATGGGCGGGGGAGCTTCCTCCGTATCCCTTTCGACCGCAAGGGTTCGATATGCACCAACTGCCATGTTGACAAGGCGATGGTAGCGCTCTCCAAGCACAACCTGCAGATCTCGTCACCGAAGAATGCCGGGAAGACCACCGGTGGCGGATTGTGCGGTGACTGCCACAAGCCCCATGCAGGGAAAGGCCCAAATCTCTGGGCCAGAGACTACGGTCCGGGCAACGATACCATCGAGAAGATGTGCCGCGACTGCCATCAGAAGGGAGGTATCGCAGGCAACAAACTCACCGGCAAAAATTTCCATCCGGTAGGAGTCAACATCGACAAACTGGTATTCAAGCCCAAACCGCACCTCCCACTGTTCAGCAAGAGCGGAAAGCTGGGCTACGGCGAGGGCAGGGTCAGCTGCGGCACCTGCCACAACCCACATCAATGGGATCCCAAAGCTCCGGACAGCATCGAAGGGGCCTTTCCCGACGTAGAAGGCAATGGTCAGAACAGCTTCCTGCGCATCCCCGCCGCTCCGGGAGAGAAGCTCTGCGTCGAGTGCCACACCGATAAGCGTTTCATCCGCGGAACCGATCACGACCTGCATGTCACCGGCCCAGACCAGCCCAATGCACTGGGACAGACGGTGAACGAGACCGGAATCTGCGGCCAGTGTCACATGGTACATAACGCCCCCAATCGATTGCGCCTCTGGGCGCGCAAGCTTGGCCCCGGCAAGAACCCGATGGAGAAACTCTGCCGCAGTTGTCACAGCAAGGGGCGTTTTGCCAGCAATAAGCTACCCAAGAGGCTCACCCACCCCATCGAGGTACGGGGAATCAGCATGCGCGGTGGCCAACCAACCAAGGGCAAGAAGGGGCACCGGCCGGTATTCGATGACCAGGGGCACGAATCCCGCTCCGGCGTAATCACCTGCCCCACATGTCACAACCCGCACAAGTGGTCAGACATCAGGCAACGCCCTGGGCCAGGAAAGAACGTGGAGGGTGACGTAAGAAACAGCTTCCTGCGCGATGCCCGCAACGTGGACCTGTGCGCCAACTGCCACGGCATGGACGCCATCTTCCGCTTCAAATACTTCCATGCAGACGCATCGCGGCGGAAACATCGCCTCTACGAATAAGAGACGGGACTCTTGCCAAACCGGGTGGATAACGGCAGTTCCTCATGGCCTGGCAGGCACGGAGCATGCTGGGGCCAGGGCGGTACTGGCCGTGTGACATCCGGCATTCCAATGCCAAACCAACTCTCGGCCCATGGGCAAAGCATCCTTGCCCCTTCTTACCCCGAGGAAATGGGCCACCGCACGGTATAGTCTGACAATCGGTGAAACCCCTGCCACAAAAATGGCACTATCCCACCGACTCCAGATAGGCAAGCTCCGCTTCACTGAAACCACCTTTGAGGCGCGCCTCTCTGTAGAACGGACCCTTCAGACGCCCGGTCATGTAGCGCGAAACCAGATCACGGAAGGTACTCTCCGGCTCCATACCCCGCTCCCGACATAGATGGTTGAACCAGCGCGAGCCGATGGCCACATGGCCAATCTCATCGTGCAAAATGATCTCCAGCGCCGCTACAGCGCACCGATCACCGCGGGCACTCAGCTTCTCCATGATACCGGGGGTGACATCCAGCCCGCGTGCCTCCAATACCCGTGGTACCAGCGCCATACGCACCAACGGATCGAAGGCGGTCTTCTGCGCCATCTCCCACAGGCCATCATGCGCATCGAAATCCCCATATCTATGGCCCTTTGTCTCCAGGCAGCGGTGCAGAAGTCCGAAATGAACCGCCTCCTCTTCTGCCACCCGGATCCAGTCGTCGTAGAACTCTCGCGGCATCTCACGGAAACGATACACCGCATCCCACGCCAGATTGATGGCATTGAACTCGATATGGCAGATCGCGTGCAACAGTGCCGCATGGCCTTGCGGGGTGTTCATACTGCGCCGTGGCAGCTCCCGTGGCGCTACCAGCCGGGGACGGCGCGGCCGGCCCGGTTCACCTATCGGCTCCGGCGGGGCCGCCGGCTCGGGCCGCAGCCACCCTTCCCTCCACGCATTCGCAGTGGTGCGCGTCAGCGCTGCCTTCTCGTCCGGTTCGGTCGAATAGAGACAGGCCCGCGCTGCTTCGAAGAGATTACTCATAGAGTACTCATAGAGTCGGCGTCATTCAGGTTGGAACCCCTGACATTTGATGCTCACCCTCCACCTTCAACGCCAGCACCAGATCCATCACATTGGTTCCCGTGGGACCGGTATGGATGAGATCCCCTGCTGCCTTCAAAAAGGTACCAGCGTCCGCCCGCCTCAGACACTCTGCCGCAGCCAGCCCGGCATGCTCTCCCCT
>JALSRO010000429.1 GCA_026984715.1 Chromatiales bacterium
GCCCTTGCCTCCCGGTCGGTGGCGGGTTTCTTGACCTTGGGTGGCGCGCGCTTGACCACAACCGGTTCCGGCCTGGGCTCTACCACCGGTTTCGGTTTTGGTACCGGCTTGGGCTTGGGCTTGGGCTTGGGCGCGGGTTTCGGCTTGACGGCCTCGACCTTTGGCGGCGGTGGTTTTTTCTGCAGAATCAGTTTGGCCAAACGAGGAGGGACGACTTCATGTTTTTCACGTGCCACTTCCGGCAATTTTACAAACGGAACAACAGTCCCGAGCAGTGCAGCGATGATCAGGGAGGCTCCGACGATTTTCCAGAAACGCCGCTCCTCCTCGTAGTCCTCGAGCAGCACCAGCCGCGGAGTGTAGTAACCGGCACTCATCTCTTTGCAGCCACCTGGGTACTTTTCTGAGAAACGGCCAGGGCGATATTGCGATAGTCGGCCTCCGTACAACTAGCCATGATTTTTTTCAGCAGTTTGTAGGGGATTGCCTTGTCGCCCATGATGGTGATGTACCGCCCCTCACCCGCTTCTACCGAAGTCAATCTTTTCTTTGCCTGAAAATTCAGCTCGTCGATCAGCGCCTTGATGGTTGGCTGCGGATCGGAAAGGATGTCACTGACGGCGGCCACCTTGCGCCCCTGGACCAGCAGATCCCTGGAAGTGACCATGATGGTCAGTGTCTCTTCCGGTTTCTTTTCTGCACTGGAGACGGGAAGTTTGAAATCCTTGGCGCTGGGGAGCTGCACGGCAGTGGAAGAGTTCACCAGCAGAAAGAATACCAGGATGGTGAAGATGTCCATCAATGACACCAGGTTGAGACCTGGCTGTTTGCGCCGCCTCTGGTGCCGCGCCATCCTTTTTGCACGCCGCGACATCTTCATTTTGTATCACTACCAGACGCTGCAGGAGCGGCATCACCGATGGAGATTACGGGAAACAGCTCGACGGTGTCCACCGCCAACCCCGCCGTTACGGTGGTGCTGCGCACCCTGTCCATGACGGTGATCAGCGACTGGTAGTCCACATTCGGCTCCAGCAGCAGGGTGACGTTCTCAATCTTCGGGAATCGGGTTTTCAGCTCCAGCAGCAGATCGCTGAAGGGCTTCCAGTCGGTTTTTTCTCCACCGTAGGGAAAGGTCTTGAACAGGTCGGAAGATTTGTCACGCAGCTCCAGAGTGTCGCTGCGTACCGTGATCTCCAGCTGCAGTTCGGGACGCTTCTCGCTGGTCTGCGTTGTCGCAGCGGGGATATTGATCTCGAGGATCGCCATCCGTGAAAACACGGCGGTAATCAGCAGAAAGGGAACCAGGATCACCATCAGATTCATGAATGAGGTGATGTTGAGTTCTTCGGCCTCGTGGTGTGAGCGCCGGCGCATCAGTCTCATGGATCAGCTCGCTCTCGGCTTACCGGCGGCTCCGTTGGCAGGGCGTGGGTTGGCACGGTTCTGCGCCGCGCCGAGCATCAGCATGTTGAGACTCTTGACGGCGGCCATCTCCAGATTGTCCACCAGTGCGGCGGTCTTGGTCTGCAGCTGGGTGTGCATCAGCAGCAGGGGAATGGCGGCAATCAGGCCGAAGGCGGTGGTGTTCATCGCCACCGAGATACTGGCCGACAGCAGGTTGGCCTTCTCCGCCGGATCGGCGTTGGCCACGGCGGTAAATGCCTGGATGAGTCCGATAATGGTGCCGAGCAGTCCCAGCAGGGTGGCGATGTTGGCGAAGGTTGCCAGGTAGTGGGTGCGTTTCTCCAGCGCGGGAATCACCTCCATCAACCCCTCCTCCATCGCAGTTTCGATGTCGTCGCGGCGGGTAGAGGTAAAGACCCGGTTGAAACCGTAGTTGAGCACCTTTCCAAGAGCACTGTCGCTCTTCTCTGTCGCGGCAACCACCCCTTTGTAGTCCTTGGCCTGCACCAGGGGAACAACCTGTTGCCAGGTCTTGCGCACCCCGGTCTGCACTCGGGTCAGATAGAGGTAGCGCTCGATGGCGATGGCCACCCCTACCGCCAGGATGAACAAGATGGGGTACATGAACAAGCCGCCGCTCTGAAAGAATCCGACAATGGTAGTGAGTGTTTCCATAACAAACCTCTGGTGTGATTTCTTGTGCCGTGGTAACTGCTCGGCGAGCAGTCAACAGGTCGTACAACCGCTCAGATTACTTCTGAAGTGCGTTTCGGAAGCAGGCTGGATGGTTGCATACCGCGATGAAGGTAAGGACATCGTTCTGTATCTTCATATTCAAATCCGGTTGGTTCGATCCATGCCCTCCCGCGACAAATCTCCGGCAAATCGGCGATCGTACGCCAAAGAGAGCAGGAAGCTCTCCGCAACCGTTCCGGGACCTCTCCCATATTCGACCAACGAACTCTCCATCATCCTTCCGAATCTCAGTCGTCGGATGTACCGTGTGTCGCACCGAAGTAGACCGAACCGTAATGTTTTTCCCGCTCCAGCAGACCAGGGTCGACCGGCTCGAGAACGTCGTCCGCAAGGCTGTGCAAAATCAGCCCCTGATCCAGGTTGTCCAGCTTGGGGCGCTTCCAAGGGATGATATAGAGCACCTTGGGAAGGCCGGCATCGCCAGTGACGACAGTCCCCTTCAACTCCAACTGCTGCTCGGCGGTAGCGACACCGGCCAGAAGCAGTACCCCTGACATCAACAAGAAGATATTTTTTTCCATAATCGGCTCTCACCTCGATTTGTTTAGCTCTTTTTTCAGCTGGCCTATCCAGCGCCTGACCTTTTTGTCCCTGTTGCCGGTCAGGTCGAGATAGCGCTGATAGTGCTGAACGGCGATCTCGTTTTCCTGCAGATAGAGATCGTACAGTACGCCGAAATTATAGTGCACACGTGCATCGTCCGGATCCTGTTGCAGTGCCATCTGATAGATACGACGAGCATCGTCGAAACGCCCCTGTTTGCGGTAGACAATCCCCAGCTGGTTACGCGCCTGATTCATCTTTCCATCGTTTTTGAGCGCCTGCTGGCACGCCTGTTCCGCTTCTGACAGGCGACCACTGTCACTGTAGATGATACAGAGGTTGATCCAGGGCCCTGCAAACCGGGGATGCTCGCGGGTCAGCAGCTGCAGCTGGGGCTCGGCGCTCTCCGGGTGGCCCTGCTTCATCGCCTCGATAGCATAGTGATATTTTACCTGATAGTCCGACGTCGAGGGTTGAGACACGTGACGTTCACCCGGGGGCGATGTGGCACAGCCAGCAACCGCTATCGCCATACCGAACAGGGCAGTTCTACTGAAGTGCTTCAACATAGGCATCCTGTTTCTCCGGGCGCAAATAGCGGGCGGGGAAAATCTCTGCCAGGCGATCCAGGCTCTTCTGGATCCACTGGTCATACAGCCCATCGGTGATTCGCGCACGGTTGCTGCGGTAGAACTCCAGCGCCTTCTCCTCGAACGGAAACGCCTGTTCTTCCAGCAGAATATTGTACTGCTCCAGCTCCTCCCCGTTGAGCCCACGGGGGCGTTCCGACTTCATCAGCGCCTTGGAAAAATCATAGTAGATCTCGCCGATCTGGTAAGCCGCCCGGGTGATGGTTGCAGCATCACCGTAATCGGCCACCAGTGCGTAGGCATCGATTGCCTGCTTGAGCAGCTTCTTCTTTCTGCGCAGGCTTTTCTTGAGGGGGATGGTCAGTTGAACCGCCTGATAGGCATGGTATTTTGCATCGGCGATCTCGACCGCCGCGGTCATCGCCAGATAGCGGGAGCGTTCGTTGGATACGGGTGCCTTTCTGTCGGCATCGATAATCTGTTTGCGCCAGTAGTCACGCTGCTTGCCGTCACCGAGCCGATCGTAAAGAGCCACCAGTTTCTGGCGCGCCTCGATGGCGACATCGAACGGCGATGGATACTCCTTGACATATCTCTTGTAGAGCTTCGCTGCCTGTTCGAGGTAGTTGTTGTCGTCATAGAGTTCGGCCGCTTTCCACAGCGCTGCACTCCTTTTGGCGACATCCGACTCCGCCACCGCCAGGCGCTCATACTCTTCAGCCGCCTTTACCGGCTGATTGCTGTTGAGGTAGGCGAGTGCCAGCTTGCGGGTAACCTCATGCTGCAGCTTGTGACCGGGCTGCTCTTCGCGGAAACGCTCCAGCACCTCGATGGCCGCCGGCCAGTCGGCCATCTCGATCAATCCCGCTGCGGCATCGTACTCCGCGGTAGCCACGATGGATGAGGCAGGGACCTCTTTTCTCACCCGCAGGAAATGCCTGACGGCTGCAGCAACGTTCCCGCTGTGGCGCGCCTGCTCCCCCTGCCGGTAGATGGAGAGCGCCATCCGGCGGGTAATCTCCCGGCGCATATCCTTGCTTACTCTGCCACTCTGCAGGAGAGCACGGTAGGAGTGTTCGGCGGAGAGATATTTCCCAGTTTCGAACTGGCTGTGACCGATAATCAAGAGGGCCTGCTGCTTCTGCGATGGTTTCCCCCGTGAAACGACCCGCTGGGCCAAGGCAATGGCGTCGGCGTACTCCCCCCGCTGGTAGCTGTCGGCGGCAAGGTGCAGCAGTACATCGGATGCCCTGCTGTCGGCAGGGAACAATCCAGCGAACTTGAGAGCCGTGTCGAAACTCTGTTTGCGCCACTGCTCACGCTCCTGGAGCGGAGCGCTCTCCGCCTGCTGGAATGCCAACAGGACAGCAGCATATCCCGCATCCGCGCGCTTCCCAAAGCGAGGATAGCGGTCCACCACAGCCAGGTACTCCGCCACCGCATTCTGATACTGTCCGGCCTCCTCCAGAATCTCTGCATAGAGATAGCTCAGCTCTGCCGCATCCGGATCGTCCGGATAGTCCGCCAGGTAGCGGCGATACCAGTCGGCAGCGCGCAGGTAGTCACCCTTGGTCCCACTCTCCCGCGCCTCGAGGTGGTAGTATTCGGCCAGCATCCGGGTGTTCCGTTTCAAAGCCGCGATCACATCACCGAACTGTTCGGGATCATGGCTTTTCCAGAAGGGGCGCTGCAGACCATATTGGTCGATCAGGCGCCGCCGTGCAGCAATCAGATTGTCGTCGAAGCCCTGCTGTTCCCAGGTGGCGATTATTTTCAGCATATAACGCGGGGCATACTCTGAGTCGGGGTACTGCTGCACATAGGTGGACCAGGTCTGTACCGCATCGCTATAGCGCTCCTGATCCAGATAGTAGTCCGCAAGCGACTGGTAGGTGGTTTCGATGTATCGCTGGTAGCGGTTCCGGGCAAAGAAATCGCGGACGCTGGACGGACCGCCCATATCGACAAAACACATATTGATGGCCCGCTGGGCATCGGCATACAGCTCCTGGTTGGCACTGCTCTTGAGACCGGCCGCACTGTCATAGTGCTCCAGGACGGCAAAGAAATCTTCCAGCGCCAGAGGATAGTCACCCAACTTGAAACGCGCCCAACCCCGTTTGTAGAGGGCATGGTAGTAGTAGGGATTGTTCGCTCTGGTTTTGAGTATCTCGGTGTAGTTTGCAGCGGCCTGCCGGTAGTTTTGCTGAACGAACAGCCCTTCCGCCACCCGAAAGCGGGCCTCCTCTACGTAGCTGGAGTCCGGATAGCTGCGGATCAGGCGTTGCAGTGCCTCCAGGGCTTTGGCTGTCTGCCCCTCTTGCTCGTAGGCCCGGGCCAGCTTGTAGAGGATATCCTCGTTGCTCGCCTCCCGCGGATTTTTCTCCAACTCGGTGAGGTAGGCCTGGACCCCGGAAACCTGAACGCCCGGTGAGACCTCCTTCGCTTCGTCCCCCAACTCCAGCTCCAGGTCGGCAATCCGGCCGATGATATGCTTGCGTACTTCGTCGGTGACCTTGGGGGCCTCCTTGAGATAGGCGTTATATGCCAGAAGTGCCTCCTTGGCATCCACCCCCCCTTGCGCTTGCCGCCCATATAGTTCTGCAAACCCGTAACGAGCCTGGTTGAGATAGTGGTTGATACGCCTGCGGCGTTCCGCCAACTGCTCATGGGCCTGCTTGCGCAGTGCGGTAACGAAGCGGATATAGATATCCTCCAGCACACTCTGCTGTCGCCTGAGCTCCGCTGTCACCGACTCTCTGGAGATACGCGGGCCGGCCACCGGGGGGAGGCCCGGGAGCTCCTGCTTCCATGTTTCCAACTGCAGACGCAGACGGTTGATATCCTCGAAATCACCCAGCATCCGGTATGACAGGGGCGCCAGCAGCATCTCGGAGAGATAGGCAGTCAACGGATTGTCTGTAGGGCTCTCGGTACGCATGCCAAGGAAGCGGCTGTCCAGCTCTCCATTGTCCAGCTGCCGCAGCAGCGCATCCAGCCGGTTGCGCTCGTTTTCAAAAAAGGTTACTGCAGCCCGGTAGCTGGTAATGGCGCGTGCCACATCCCCCTCCCGCTCCAGCACATAGGGCAGCGCCAGTCTTGCCTCCTGCAGCACCAGATGGTGGGACCGTTTCGCCGCCAGCCCTTCGAGAATCTCCCTTGCCCGCTCCAGCTCGTTGGTATCTATGGCAATCCAGGCCCTGCCCAACAGAGCCTTGTCTGCGTACAGACCTTCATTGGAGACTGCCCGCAACATCTCCAACGCATCCCGGTATCCCTTCTTCTTTGCCGAGGTAAAACCGTGCATGGAGACCTTGCCATAGGCGGTGTGGGAGCCTGCATACTCTTCATACAGCAGGATGTAGCCAAATACGGTATTGAGGCGATCGGCAAACTGGGGATCTGCCTCGACATCGATTCCGATCCGTTTCTGGATACTGGCGAGGCCGGATATCCCTCCCGGCCAGGAGCCAATCTTGATACTGCCCATTCCGATATTGATTCGGGCGAAGGGGTACAGCTTCGAGGTGGGATGGATACTCCACAAGGCTGAAGATGAACCGGCATAGTTGTCCAGCTGGTAGAGAGAGACCCCCGTCAGCAGCAGACGCAGATACTCCTGCTCTCTGGGGAGTTGATGTGTCCCGATCCTGTCGAGCACATCCACGGCCCGGGCATAGTGCTGGCGCCGATAGTAGGCCTGCCCGAGGGCAAGAAGGTTCTCCGCCTGCTGTTGCGGCGTCGCAATCAAAGGAGGGGATGTGTAGAGATCCTGCGCTTCCTCAAACAACCCCCAGGAGGCGAACAGCCCCGCAGCCAGCCTGAGGGAATCAGGCGCAGTGGGGGAGAAGATACCGCTGTCACGGGCAATGCGATAGCGGCGGATGGCCTCGAAACCATTCCCCAGATCCTGCAGATAGGAGAGTTCCTTACGGAGCAGCTCGGCACGGCCATCGGAAGTGGCACGGGAAGGTGGGGAGACTCCACTGCTCAACAGGATGAGAAGCAGCCAGACCAGCCTGCGTAGCTGCATCAATCAACGACCCGCATGTCTATCGCAGGTGCCCGGCTGAAGGTGGAGTTACCGAGATGTATCTCCACCATGCTGAACTGGCCCGGCTGCTGGGTAAGGCTCCACTGCTCCCGGTACCGGACAGGTTTGCCATCAGAGCCGCTTCCCGCAACAGTGGCAGCAAGGCGGTGTCTCCCCTGCAGCAG
>JALSRO010000430.1 GCA_026984715.1 Chromatiales bacterium
AGCGGAGGCAAAAACGACCCAGAGCGAGGCTGAAAAAGTTGAACAGGACCCACCCCCTTCGGCGGCCGATGAGAGAGACGACCTGACCAAAATCGAGGGGATAGGTCCGAAGATTTCAGAAATACTATATAGCAACGGTGTCACCAGCTTTGCCGATCTGGCTTCCATGGATGCCGACGCCATCAAGAAGATGCTGGTTGCCGCTGGTCCCCAGTATAACCGGGCCGATCCTGCCACTTGGCCGCAACAGGCAGCATTTGCCGCCAAGGGTGAGTGGGAGGAGCTGAAAAAGTGGCAGGATGAGCTAGACGGCGGCAGGGTCGTATAACCCACGGCGTTGTTCGTTGCCTGGGGTCCCTCGCCGCTGAGTGGTGATACCCCAATCCAGTCGATTTCCGCAACCGCTGCTCCCGGGTAGTTTGGGAGGGCTTCGGGTTGTGCCGTTTGAACAGAAAAGATCTGAGGTTAAGAAATGTCAGTTACAGCATCAATGGTCAAGGAGCTGCGCGAGCGCACCGGCGCAGGAATGATGGAGTGTAAGAAGGCGCTGGTGGAGACCGGTGGCGATATCGACGCAGCCATCGAGTTCCTGCGCAAGAGTGGTCAGGCCAAGGCAGACAAGAAGGCGGGGCGGACAGCGGCAGAAGGACGGGTAGTGATCAAGAGCAGTGGCGATGGCAGCAGCGCCGCCATGGTGGAGGTCAACTGCGAAACCGACTTCGTTGCCAGTGACGACAACTTTACCGGTTTTGCGGATGCAGTGGCGGCTCTGGTGCTCGAAACTGCGCCAGCCGATCTGGATGCTCTGCTTTCGGCGCCCCTCGATGGTGGCAGCGTCGATGAGGTTCGCAGGGGACTGGTCGCCAAGATTGGTGAAAATATCACGGTACGCCGTTTCGAAACCATGCAGGTCTCCGGTGTACTGGGGCACTATCTGCACGGCAACCGGATAGGTGTACTGGTGGATCTGGAAGGGGGTAGCGCCAGCCTTGCAAAGGATATCGCCATGCATATCGCCGCCAGCAAGCCAGTATGCATCAGTGCCGATGAGGTGGATCCTGCACTGATCGAGAAGGAGAAGGAGATCTACCGGGCGCAGGCCGAGGAGAGTGGCAAGCCACCCGAGATTGTCGAGAAGATGATTACCGGCCGGATCAACAAGTATCTCAAGGAGATCACCCTTCTGGGGCAGCCGTTCGTGAAGAATCCCGATGAAACGGTGGAAAAGCTTCTCGCGGCCGAGAATGCCAGGGTGGTGCGCTTCGTTCGCCTCGAGGTGGGCGAGGGAATCGAGAAGAAGAGCGAGAACTTCGCCGAAGAGGTAATGGCCCAGGTACAGGGAAGCTGAAGGCACTCCATGGCCACTCCATCCGCAACCAGGAGTATCAGGTATCGGCGCGTGCTGCTGAAGATCAGTGGTGAAGCCTTGATGGGTGACGCCGCTTTCGGTATCGATCCGAATACCATCCGGCGAGTGGCGCTGGAGGTAGGGGAGGCTATCGCGGCCGGGGTTCAGGTCGGGCTGGTGATCGGAGGCGGTAACATATTCCGTGGAATCGCCCTGGCTCCGGTGGGAC